>NZ_JBHWUI010000007.1:0-99721 GCF_042737525.1 Kitasatospora sp. NPDC059973
CCCCCACCGGAGGGGGCGACGGGCCGTCGGTGTCGGACGCGGGTGCCTACCGGCGGCGGACGCCCTGGGCGAGCTCGCCGGCCAGCTCGCGGACGGCGGCCAGCGCGGCCGGCTCGTCCCCGTCGGCGTCCAGGATCCGCTGGACGAAGGCCGAGCCGACGATCACGCCGTCCGCGAAGCCCGCCACCTCGGCGGCCTGGGCGGCGGTCGAGACGCCGAGGCCGACGCAGACCGGCAGGTCGGTGGTGGCCCTGGTCCGGGCGACCAGGTCCTCGGCGAGGTTGCCGACCTGGGCCCGGGTACCGGTCACCCCCATCACCGCGGCCGCGTAGACGAAGCCGGAGCCCGCCGCGGTGACCTCGGCGAGGCGCTTGTCCCTGCTGCTGGGGGCGACCACGAAGACGGTGTCGAGGCCGTGCTCGCCCGCCGCCTTGCGCCACTCCTCGGACTCCTCGACCGGCAGGTCCGGCAGGATGCAGCCGGCGCCGCCGGCGGCGGCCAGGTCGGCGGCGAAGCGCGCCGTGCCGTAGCGGTCGACCGGGTTCCAGTAGGTCATGACCAGCACCGCCGCCGCGGGGTGGGCGGTGGCCACCTCCTGGACGGTGCGCAGCACGTCCTTGATCTTCACCCCGGCCCGCAGCGCGATGTCGTCGGCGGTCTGGATGGTCGGGCCGTCCAGGACCGGGTCGGAGTGCGGCAGGCCGATCTCGACGACGTCGCAGCCGCCCTCGATCAGCGCGTTGACGGCGCGCACACCGCCGTCGACGGTCGGGAAGCCGGCCGGCAGGTAGCCGATCAGCGCGGCGCGGTTCTCCGCCTTGGCCCCGGCCAGGACGTCACTGAGCTTCGAAGCCATGGTCACTTACCCCCGTTGCCGGTGCCGTCGCCGGCGTTGCCGGCCGCCTTGCCGCCGGCCTCGTCGTACAGGCCGAAGTACTCGGCCGCGGTGTGCATGTCCTTGTCGCCGCGCCCGGAGAGCGAGACCAGGATGGTGGCCTCCGGTCCGAGCTCGCGGCCCAGCTCCAGGGCGCCGGCCAGCGCGTGGGCGCTCTCGATGGCCGGGATGATGCCCTCGGTGCGGGACAGCAGCCGCAGGGCCTGCATGGCGGCGTCGTCGGTGACCGGGCGGTACTCGGCCCGGCCGGTGTCCTTCAGCCAGGCGTGCTCCGGGCCGACGCCCGGGTAGTCCAGACCGGCCGAGATGGAGTGCGACTCGATGGTCTGGCCGTCCTCGTCCTGCAGCACGTAGGTGCGCGAGCCGTGCAGCACCCCGGGGTCGCCCTTGGTGAGGGTGGCGGCGTGCTTCGGGGTCTCGGCGCCCTCGCCGGCCGCCTCGCAGCCGATCAGGCGCACCCCGGCGTCCGGGATGAACTCGTGGAAGATGCCCATCGCGTTGGAGCCGCCGCCGACGCAGGCGACCACGGCGTCCGGCAGCCGTCCGGTCCGCTCCAGCACCTGCTCGCGGGCCTCGACGCCGATGACCCGGTGGAAGTCGCGGACCATCATCGGGAACGGGTGCGGGCCGGCCACCGTGCCGAACAGGTAGTGGGTGGAGTCCACGTTGGCGACCCAGTCGCGGAACGCCTCGTTGATGGCGTCCTTGAGGGTGCGGCTGCCGGACGTCACGGACACCACCTCGGCGCCGAGCATCCGCATCCGCGCCACGTTCAGCGCCTGGCGCTGGGTGTCGACCTCGCCCATGTAGATGGTGCAGTCGAAGCCGAACAGCGCGCAGGCGGTGGCGGTGGCCACGCCGTGCTGGCCGGCGCCGGTCTCGGCGATGATCCGGGTCTTGCCCATCCGCCGGGTCAGCAGGGCCTGGCCCAGCACGTTGTTGATCTTGTGCGAGCCGGTGTGGTTGAGGTCCTCGCGCTTGAGCAGGACGCGCGCGCCGCCCGCCTCGGCGGAGAAGCGGTGCACATCGGTCAGCGGGGAGGGGCGGCCGGTGTAGTCCTTCAGCAGCCCGTCCAGCTCGGCCGCGAAGGCCGGGTCGGCCTTGGCCTTCTCGTACTCGTCGGCGACCTGTTCGACGGCGGCGACCAGCGCCTCCGGGATGAAACGGCCCCCGTAGGCGCCGAAGTAACCGCGGGCGTCCGGCACCTCGGCGCCGGGCAGGTAGTCCTTCTCGGACATGGTGGAGTCCTTCTCGCAGATGACGGCAGTGACGTCGGAACGGCCTAGCGGCCGTGCGTCCTGCGCCATCGGCGGCCCTGCACCTGCCCGGGCTCGCAGCCGATCACGTAGCGCACCCGCCTGCCCAGCACCCGGCGTGCGGGCGCGCGGCAGCCGCGCGGGCGGCAACCGGGAGCGAGACGGGAGGCGAGTTTCATGGCGGCGGGGTCAGTCCTTGTGCCGCAGGGCGGGGTGCGCACCGGCGGCGACCAGGTCGGCCACCGCGGCGCGCGGGTCCCGGCCGGTCACCAGGGTCTCGCCGACCAGCACCGCGTCGGCGCCCAGGTTGGCGTAGGAGATGACGTCCAGCGGGCCGCGCACACCGGACTCGGCGATCTTGACCACGTGGGACGGGATCGCGTGCACGATGTTGCCGAAGGTGTTGCGGTCCACCTCAAGGGTCTTAAGGTTGCGGGCGTTCACGCCGATGATCTTCGCACCGGCGTCCACCGCGCGGGCGATCTCCTCCTCGTCGTGCACCTCGACCAGCGGGGTGAGGCCGATCGACTCGGCACGCTCGATCAGCGACACCAGGGCCGGCTGGTCGAGCGCGGCGACGATCAGCAGCGCGAGGTCGGCGCCGTGCGCGCGGGCCTCCCAGAGCTGGTAGGCGGTGACGATGAAGTCCTTGCGCAGCAGCGGGGTGTCCACCGCGGCGCGGACGGCGTCCAGGTCCGCCAGCGAGCCGCCGAAGCGGCGCTGCTCGGTCAGCACGCTGATCGCCGCGGCACCGCCCGCCGCGTAGTCGGTCGCCAGGGCGGCCGGATCGGCGATGGCGGCCAGCGCTCCCTTGGACGGGCTGGAGCGCTTGACCTCGCAGATCACCCGCACCCCGTCGCCCTTGAGGGCGGCGACGCCGTCCTTGGCGTCCGGGGCCTTGGCGGCGAGCTCCTTGAGCTGGTCCAGTGAGACCTCGGCCTGCCGCTCGGCGAGGTCCTCGCGGACCCCTTCGATGATCGTGTCGAGCACACTCACGCGAGCGCCCCCATCAGTTCTGCTAGTTCTGCTAGCGAGGAGCCGGACGGCCAATGGGCCCGCCGGCCCTTCGATGGTATCGGCACCGGGGAGCGCGAGGCGCATCCACCCGGCGCGCGTCTCGCGGAACGGACGCCCCCCGGCATGCCTCCCGACACGCCTCCCAACTGCGGCTTCACACCGTCCACACCGCGCCGGGGTCAGATCAGCGGCGGCGCCAGCCCCACGCCCACCGACAGGTTGCGCACCACCGTGAACACCAGGACCAGCAGCGCGACCAGCGCCCAGCGGCGGGCGCCCAGCGCGACCCGGGGCGCCGGTCCCCCGGTCAGCGCCGCCCACACCCAGCGCACCCAGAGCAGCGCCAGCACCGCGAAGAGCAGCACCGCGGCCGCGTTGTCGTGCAGCGCGCCGCTGAGGTCGCCGTGGGCGAGGGCGTGGACGCAGCGCAGGCCGCCGCAGCCCGGGCACCACCAGCCGGTGGCCGCCAGGAACGGGCAGGTCGGGTAGTGGCCGGGGGCGTTCGGGTCGACCACCGCGAGGTACACGGTGGGGACGGCCGCCGCGGCCAGGGCGGCCAGCGGCGGACCGAGCCGGCGCAGGACGGACGGCCGGGCGGAGACGAGGGGGGCGGCGTTCACGCCCACGATTGTGCCGGTACGACGCGCCCGCCGGGGGCACGAAACGGCCTCCGGCGGCGAAACGTTCCGGCCGGGACGACGAAACGGCGGGCGTGGCGCCCGCCGTTCGGTACCGCGCGGGGCTTCGTCAGGCGGCGGCGACGACGGCGGCGGCCGCGGCGCGGTCCTCCACGGTCTCGACGTGCGGGCTGGGCTGCTTGCCCATGCCGGCCATCGACATGGCCTTGCCGATCACGCCGCCCAGCACGACGACCGCCAGGCCGCCCCAGACGACCGGCACCGACGGGAGGATCATCGCCACGCCCGCGATCGCGAAGCCGACGAAGGAGATGGTCACGCCGGTCCAGGCGGCGGGGTTGTGGCCATGTGCTGCTGCCGACATCTGCGGTGCTCCTTGGTTCTCCGGGGCCCGGCCGGGCCCCGGCGGGCCCTTGGCGGGTTGACGGTTCCATTGTGCCGGGCCACACACCGTCGACCCAAAGGGGGTGCTCGTCTATCGGGTCACATCGGGGGCGGGGCGGGGCCGGGTCAGCCCGCGGTCGGGTCCTCGCCGCGGTCCAGCGCCTTCCAGAGGTCCGCCGGCGTCTCGGCCGCCTTCGCCGGCGCCGTCCGGGTGGGGGCGTCGTAGCGGCTGCCCATGGCCGGCCAGCTCCGCCCGTACCGGACGACCAGCAGCCCGGCCAGGGCCAGCAGCAGCCCGCCGACCAGGGCCGCCCAGGGCCAGCCGGTGTGGCCGACCTCGGTGGCGGTGGTGCCGGAGAGCGCCAGCTTGCGGGCCGCCTCGCCGTCCAGGGCGGCGCTGTCGCCCGCCCCCGCGGCCGCGGTCGCCGCCGCGCCGAGGCCGGCCAGCAGGGTGAGCAGGCCGACGGCGATCCGGCCGGCGCCGCGCACCGCGAACACCGCCAGCGCCGCCGCCATCGCCACCAGGGCCAGCCCGCCGGGCAGTTCGGAGATCCGGCTGCCGGTGACGGACACCTCCAGGGTGCCGGCCACGCCGTCGGCCCAGACCCGGCCGACGGCGGTCAGCACCAGCACCGCGCCCAGCACGGTCAGCAGCAGCATCAGGCCGAGCGTGCGGCGCCCGGACCTGGCGGGGGCGGCGGATACGGCTTCGGCACGCGACTGGGTAGGAACGCTCACCCGTCCACTATCCCCCGGCCGCCGCCCGGCTCCGCACCCGGGGTCGGCGACTCGACCGGAAAGTCGTCGGTCCGCAGCACCAGGGTCCGCCCCGCCAGCGGCAGGAACAGGTCGTTGCCGAACGGCACCCGCTCCGCCTCCCGGTACGTCCCGGCCGGCTGCGGCGCGCTGTACACCGTGCAGACCGCCTCCGCCGGGTCCACCAGCACGTACAGCGGGATCCCGCACTCCGCGTAGAAGCGGTGCTTGCGCACGAAGTCCTCGTCCTGCTGACCGCGCGGGACGGCCTCCAGCACCGCCTCCAGGTCGCGCCAGCCGTACCGGCCCCCGGCCCCGGGGCGCGCGCCCGGGGCGACCAGGGCCACGTCCGGCGCATAGCCGTACCGCGCGGACGGGAAGTCCACGACGGCCTGGGCCAGCACCGTGCCGCGCCCGGCCGACTGCTCCCCGGCCTGCGCGGCGACGGCCCGCGCGATCGCCGCCGAGGCGGCCGTGCGCGGCGTCATGGTGACCTTCCCGGCGGTGATCTCCACCCGGTGGCCGGGCGGCAGCCGGGTGCCCGCCAGGACGTCCCAGGCCGATCCGGTGGGCTGCCGGTCGTCCGACATCGTGGCCTCCTCGCTGCTGGGCGTCGCTAGAGCGTCGGCGTGCGCAGGGTGTTGGCGGTCGCCACGGCGCGCAGGACGGCGGCGGCCTTGTTGCGGCACTCGGTGTCCTCGCCGTGCGGGTCCGAGTCGGCGACCACTCCCGCGCCCGCCTGCACGTAGGCGGTGCCGTCGCGCAGGACTGCGGTGCGGATCGCGATCGCGGTGTCGGAGTCCCCGGCGAAGTCCAGGTAGCCGACGCAGCCGCCGTACAGGCCCCGGCGGGTGGGCTCCAGCTCCTCGATGATGCGCATCGCGCGCGGCTTCGGCGCGCCGGAGAGCGTCCCGGCCGGGAAGCAGGCGGTCAGCACGTCGAACGCGGTCCGGCCGGGCGCCACCCGCCCGGTGACCGTCGAGACGATGTGCATGACGTGGCTGTACCGCTCGATCTGCATGAAGTCGACCACCTCGACGCTGCCCGGCTCGCAGACCCGCCCGAGGTCGTTGCGGCCGAGGTCGACCAGCATCAGGTGCTCGGCCCGCTCCTTGGGGTCGGCGAGCAGCTCGGCGGCCAGCTCGGCGTCCTCGTGCGGGGTGGCGCCGCGGTGCCGGGTGCCGGCGATCGGGTGCAGCATCGCCTCGCCCTCGGTGACCTTGACCAGCGCCTCGGGGCTGGAGCCGACCACGTCGAAGCCGCCCTCGGCGGCGCCGTCCGGACCGGGGAAGCGGAACAGGTACATGTAGGGGCTGGGGTTGGTGGTGCGCAGCACCCGGTAGACGTCCAGCGCGGAGGCCGGGCAGGGCGCCTCGAACCGCTGCGAGGGCACCACCTGGAAGGCCTCGCCGGCCCGGATCCGCTCCTTGATCTCCTCCACGGCCGCCCGGTACGGCGCGCCGCCGAACGGCGAGCGGACCTCCCCGGGGCCGGCCGGGGTGAAGGTGGCGAGGCCGGGGTCGACCGGCTTCAGCAGGTCGGCCTCCATCGCGTCGAGGCGGGCCACCGCGTCCGCGTAGGCCTCGTCGACGCCGCTGGCCAGGTCGTTGTGGTTGACCGCGTTGGCGATCAGCAGCACCGTGCCGTCGGCGTGGTCGAGCACGGCGAGGTCGGTGGCGAGCAGCATGGTCAGCTCGGGGAGCCGCAGGTCGTCCGGGTTGAGGTCGGGCAGCTTCTCCAGCCGGCGGACGACGTCGTAGCCGAGGTAGCCGACCAGGCCGCCGGTCAGCGGGGGCAGGCCGTCGTCGGTGCGGCGTGGGGTGTGCAGCGCCTCCAGCGCGGCGCGCAGCACCTGGAGCGGGTCGCCGGTGGTGGGGATGCCGACCGGCGGGGCGCCGAGCCAGCGGGCGTTGCCGTCGGCGCCGGCGGTCAGCGTGGCGGCGCTGCGCACGCCCACGAAGGAGTAGCGGGACCAGCTGCGGCCCTGTTCCGCGGACTCCAGCAGGAAGGTGCCGGGGCGCTCGCCGGCGAGGCTGCGGTAGAGGCCGATCGGGGTGAGGCCGTCCGCGAGGAGCCTGCGGGTGACCGGGATGACCCGGGTGTCGACGGCGAGCTTGCGGAAGGCTTCGAGGTCCATGGCGGGCGGCACCTTCTGGTCGTGGTGGGCTGGGGGATCAGGCGAGCGGGAGCACGTCGGCGTCGAAGCAGGTGCGGTCGCCGGTGTGGCAGGCCGCGCCGCTCTGGTCGACCTTGACGAGCAGGGTGTCGCCGTCGCAGTCCAGCGCCACCGAGACGACCCGCTGGACGTGGCCCGAGGTGTCGCCCTTGACCCAGTACTCCCGGCGGCTGCGGCTCCAGTAGGTGCAGCGGCCGGTGGTGAGGGTGCGGTGCAGCGCCTCGTCGTCCATCCAGCCCAGCATCAGCACCTCGCCGGTGTCGTACTGCTGCGCGACGGCCGGGAGCAGGCCGTCGTCGGTGCGCTTGAGCCGGGCGGCGATCTCGGGGGCCAGGGCGGTGGAGCCGGGGGCGGCGGGTGTGGTGGACATGGGGCCATTGTGTCAGCCCGGCCCCGGCCGCCGGGCCGCCGTCCGGATCGCGGCCCGGCCCGCGCGGCGGCGGGCCCGGTCCGCCCCCGGCCGCGGCTCAGGCGGGCCGCTCGCAGCCCTGCGGCCAGATCCGGTGGACGAACAGCCCGGCCCGCCGGGCCAGTTCGGCGACGTGGGCGGGCTCGCTGCCGGGCTCGCCGTCCCAGACCGCGATCACCTCGTCGACCATGCCGACCAGGGCGCGGGCGGTGTCGTCGCCGAGGCCGCCGTGCTCGACGGCGGCGAGCCGGTGGACGGCGCCGGCCTCGTTCATCAGCCGCAGCCGGGTGCCCCGGTGCCGGTCCTCGGCGCGGCCCACCGGCGCCGCCCCGGCGGGGACGATCACCTCCAGCTTGCCGCCGTGGTCCAGCACGGACCGGGCGAACCAGCTCTCCGGGCCCTCGCCGGCGCAGGTGACGCCGACCAGGTCGTAGGAGCCGAAGGTGGTGACGAGGTTCCAGAGGTCCCCGCGGACCAGCATCTCGGTGATGCCACCCGACAGGCCGTGGTGACCGGTGATTCCGACGCGCATCCGAAACTCCTGGGATCGTGTCGTGCCGGGGCGAGCCTAACCGACCTCCGTCCGCCGCCGGGCTCCGCTCGGCCGCACCGGACCGGTCTGCTCGTACGAGTTGTGCCAACCGCCTGTCACCGGGCCCCGGAGTGGGCCATTCTCGTGGCCATGACCTCCGAGCAGCCCCCCGCAGCCGCCTCCCGTCCGTCGCGGGGCCTGGTCCTCGCCGTCTCGGCGGTGCTGGCCGTCCTGCTCGCGGTGGTGGCCACCGTGCTGCTCTGGCCCGAGAAGAAGCCCGTCGCGCCGGCGCCGCCGCCCGCTCCCAGCACGGCCACCCCGACGCCCACGCCCACGCCCACCCCGACACCGACACCGACCAGGACGGTGCCGTACACCTTCCTCCCGGTGGGCTCCTGCTTCGACCACCCGCAGCTGAACAAGACGGTCACCAAGCCGGAGGCCCGCCCCTGCGAGGGCGAGCACGACGGCGAGGCGATCGCCGACCTGCTGCTGCCGGACGGGCTGACCGGCGACAGCCAGATCGGCAAGGCGATGCGGGAGGGCTGCCAGCCGGCGCAGGCCGCCGCCGAAGCCCGCCAGGGCGGCGGCGGCCCCTACTACGGGTACCCGTTCGGTCCGTCCATGACCTACTACCAGCAGGGCTGGCGGGACTTCACCTGCACCCTGACGGCGAGCAACCGCCCGGGCGGCGTCCGGCTCTCCGGACACCTGCGCTGACGGCCGGGCCCGGGGCCGGGCCCCTAGGCTGTCCGCATGTCGAACCACGCCCTCGCCGAGCGCCACCGGCTGGCCGGACTCCTCGCCGCCGCCGGACCGGACGCCCCCACCCTCTGCGCCGGGTGGACCACCCGCGACCTCGCCGCCCACCTGGTCCTGCGCGAGCACCGGCCGGACGCCGCGGCCGGCATCCGGATCGGCCCGCTGGCCGGCTGGACCGAGCGGGTGCGCACCGGCTACGCCGAGCGCCCGTACGAGGAGTTGCTGCGGACGTTCCGCGCCGGCCCGCCCCTGCTCTCCCCCTTCGCGCTGCCCGGCGCCGACGAGGCGGCGAACACCGTGGAGTACTTCGTGCACGCCGAGGACGTCCTGCGGGCGGGCGACCCCTGGCAGGCGCGGCCGGTGCCGCCCGGGCGGGCCGAGGCGCTCTGGCGCCGCCTGCCGCTGCTCGCCCGGCTGGAGGGCCGCCGCTCCCCCGCCCGGCTGGAGCTGTGCCACCCGGACGGGCGGAGCCTGACGGCCGGCCCCGCGGGGGCGCCGACGGTGCGGATCACCGGCGAGCCGGGCGAGCTGGTGCTGTTCGTCCACGGCCGGGGTGCCCGCACCGAGCTGTCGGTGGACGGCCCGCCGGACGCGCTCGCCGCGCTGCACCACCTGTTCCCGCTGCCGGCGGCCCGGGGGTAGGGCCCGGGCGGGCGGCTGCGGGGACGTGCCCGCGGCCGCCCCGGCTGCGGATGTCAGTGGCGGGGTGCAGACTCGCAACGGGCCGGGAAGAGGCGCGGCCGCGCCTCCGGAACGCCGCCCGGCCGTCTTTCCGTCGAAGGAGCACCACCTCATGCTCACCACCGACTTTCCCACCGGCTCGCCCTGCTGGATCGACCTCGGCAGTCCGGACCCGGCCGCGGCCGCCGCCTTCTACGGGGCGGTGTTCGGCTGGACGTTCCAGGACCTCGGCCCGGAGACGGGCGGCTACGGCTTCCTGCAGGCCGACGGCAAGACCGTGGGCGCGATCGGGCCGCTCACCGAGGAGGGTGCGAAGTCCGCCTGGACGACGTACTTCAAGACCGCGGACGCGGACGCCACCGCCAAGGCCGTCGAGCAGGCCGGCGGCACCGTCCGGGCCGCGCCGTTCGACGTCATGGACGCCGGGCGGATGGCCCAGCTGACCGACCCGCAGGGCGCGCGGTTCGCGATCTGGCAGGCCGGCACCACCAAGGGCCTGGACGCGGTGTCCGCGGACAACGCGCTGGTCTGGTCCGAGCTGCACACCACCGACACGGAGGCCGGATTCGGCTTCTACGAGAAGGTCTTCGGCTGGCGCAACGAGAAGTTCCCGGCCCCGGGGATGACGTACCTGGTGCTCTCCCCCGCCGAGGGCGACCTGCGGGCCACCAGCTTCGGCGGCGTCGCCCCGGTGATGGGCGAGGGGCAGCCGCCGTCCTGGACGCCGTACTTCGCCACCGAGACGGTGGACGAGCTGGTGCGCCGTGCCCAGTCGGCCGGCGGCACGGTGCTGATGCCCGCCGAGGACGTCCCGGAGGTCGGCCGGATCGCCTGGCTGGCGGACCCGTTCGGCGCGCCGTTCGCCCTGATCAAGGGCGAACCGCGGCAGGACTCCTGAGCGGAGCCGCCCGGGCCGGCCGCGCACGCGGGCGGCCCGGGCGGCGCGGCCTCAGCGGACGGGGTGCCCGGCCGCCCGCAGCGCGTCCTTGACCTCGCCGATCCGCAGGTCGCCGAAGTGGAAGACGCTGGCGGCCAGGACGGCGTCCGCGCCGGCCTCCACCGCCGGGGCGAAGTCGGCGAGCTTGCCGGCGCCGCCGGAGGCGATCACCGGGACGGCCACGGTCTTGCGGACGGCCCGGACCAGCTCCAGGTCGTAGCCGTCCTTGGTGCCGTCCGCGTCCATCGAGTTGAGCAGGATCTCGCCCGCGCCCAGCTCGGCCGCGCGGCCCGCCCACTCGACGGCGTCCAGGCCGGTGCCGCGCCGCCCGCCGTGCGTGGTGACCTCGAAGCCCGAGGCGGTCTCGGTGCCCTCGGGGCAGCGCCGGGCGTCCACCGATAGCACCAGCACCTGCCGGCCGAAGCGCTGGGCGATCTCCCGGACCAGCTCCGGGCGGGCGATGGCCGCGGTGTTGACGCCCACCTTGTCCGCCCCGGCCCGCAGCAGCCTGTCGACGTCGTCGACGGCCCGGATGCCGCCGCCGACGGTGAGCGGGATGAAGACCTGCTCGGCGGTGCGGCGGACCACGTCGTAGGTGGTCTCGCGGTCGCCGGAGGAGGCGGTGATGTCGAGGAAGGTCAGCTCGTCGGCACCCTCGGCGTCGTAGAGCTTGGCCATCTCGACCGGGTCACCGGCGTCGCGCAGGTTCTGGAAGTTGACGCCCTTCACCACCCGGCCGGCGTCGACGTCCAGGCAGGGGATGACACGTACGGCGAGGGTCACGGCTGTTGGCCTTCCAGAGTGCGTGCGAGCCCGGCGCGGTAGGCGTCGAGTTCGACCTCGACCATCATCCGGGAGTCGATCAGGCCGTCGACCACCACCATGGTGGCCGCCGGGCGGGCGGCGTCGAAGAGCGCGCGGTGGGCGCGGCCCACCTCGTCGGCGTCGCGGGAGTGGGTGATGTACATCCGGGTACGGACCACGTCGTCCGTCGTCAGGCCGTACGCGGCCAGGGCCTTGAGGCCCACGCCGAACGCGGCGAGGGTCTGCAGGTACGGGTCGCCCTCGTGCTCGATCTTCCCGTCCACCCAGGCGGTGGAGCCGGCCACGTGCACGTGGTCTCCCGCGGCGACCGCCCGCGAGTAGCCGAACTCGTCCTCCGTGGGGGAGAACCCGGCCACCCGACCGCGTACGACCTGACGTTCCGTCATCCTGAAACCGCCTCCAGGGCCTCTTCGAGGGTGAACTTCTGCTCGTAGAGTGCCTTGCCCACGATGGCTCCCTCGACACCCTCGCCGACGAGAGTGGCGATGGCGCGCAGGTCGTCCAGCGAGGAGACGCCGCCGGAGGCGACCACCGGCTTGTCGGTGGCGGCGCAGACGTCGCGCAGCAGCCGCAGGTTGGGGCCGGTCAGGGTGCCGTCCCGGTTGACGTCGGTGACCACGTAGCGGGCGCAGCCCTCGGCGTCCAGGCGGGCCAGCACGTCGAAGAGCTGGCCGCCGTCGCGGGTCCAGCCGCGGCCGCGCAGGGTGGTGCCGACCACGTCCAGGCCGACCGCGATCTTGTCGCCGTGCTCGGCGATGACCTTGGCGACCCACTCGGGGCTCTCCAGGGCGGCGGTGCCCAGGTTGACCCGGGTGCAGCCGGTGGCGAGGGCCGCGGCCAGCGACTCGTCGTCGCGGATGCCGCCGGACAGCTCGACCTTGATGTCCAGCGCGGCGGTCACCTCACGGAGCAGGTCGCGGTTGCTGCCGGTGCCGAACGCGGCGTCCAGGTCGACCAGGTGGAGCCACTCCGCGCCGGCGTTCTGCCAGGCGAGGGCGGCGGCGAGCGGCTCGCCGAAGGAGGTCTCGGTGCCGGAGGCTCCCTTGACCAGGCGGACGGCCTGGCCGTCCCGGACGTCGACGGCGGGGAGCAGTTCGAGGCGGCTCATGATGGTGGCAACTCTCAGATCGTCAGAGGGTGTTGACCCAGTTGGTCAGGAGGGCGGCGCCGGCGTCGCCGGACTTCTCGGGGTGGAACTGGGTGGCCCAGAGCGGGCCGTTCTCGACGGCCGCGACGAACGGCTGCCCGTGCGTGGCCCAGGTCACCAGCGGGGCGTGCAGCCGCGCGCTGTGGACCTCCAGCTCCCAGCGGCGCACCGCGTAGGAGTGCACGAAGTAGAAGCGGGTGTCGGCGTCCAGGCCGGCGAAGAGCCGGCTGCCCTCGGGGGCGTCGACGGTGTTCCAGCCCATGTGCGGGACGACCGGCGCGTCCAGCGGCTCGACGGTGCCCGGCCACTCGTCGCAGCCGGGCGTCTCCACGCCGTGCTCGACCCCCTTCTCGAAGAGGATCTGCATGCCGACGCAGATGCCCAGCACCGGGCGGCCGCCGGCGAGGCGGCGGCCGATGATCTGCTCGCCGCGGACGGCCTTCAGCCCGCGCATGCAGGCCTCGAAGGCCCCGACGCCGGGGACGAGCAGGCCGTCCGCGTCCATCGCGGCCTGGAAGTCCGACGTGACGGTGACGGTCGCGCCGGTGCGCTCGACGGCGCGCTGGGCCGAGCGGAGGTTGCCCGACCCGTAGTCGAGTACGACGACGTTCTTGCCCATGTTCAGGTGTCCAAGTCTCTCGGCTGTTCCGAAGCGGCTCTGTGCGGCGCCGTCCCGCGGGGCGGCGCCGGGGGCGGGTCTACAGCCGCATGAGGCCGGAGGCCAGGCAGAGCACCGAACCTATGGCGAGCACGGCGATGACGCCCTTCGGGATCTTCTGCTTCCAGAACGAGATGACGCCGCCGGCCAGGAACAGGCCGACGAAGAGGAGGACGATCGCGGACTTGCTCACAGCGCACCCTTGGTCGAGGGGAGGATGCCGACCGCGCGCGGGTCGCGCTCGGAGGCGTAGCGCAGGGCCCGGGCCAGCGCCTTGAACTGGCACTCCACGATGTGGTGCGCGTTGCGCCCGTACGGCACGTGGACGTGCAGGGCGACCTGCGCCTGGGCCACGAAGGACTCCAGGATGTGCCGGGTCATGGTGGTGTCGTAGCTGCCGATCATCGGCGCCATCGACTCCGGCTCGGTGTGCACCAGGTAGGGGCGGCCGGAGAGGTCCACCGTGACCTGGGCGAGCGACTCGTCCAGCGGCACCGTGCAGTTGCCGAACCGGTAGATGCCGACCTTGTCGCCGAGCGCCTGCTTGAAGGCGGCGCCCAGCGCGAGGGCGGTGTCCTCGATGGTGTGGTGGGTGTCGATGTGCAGGTCGCCGTCGGTCTTCACGGTGAGGTCGAAGAGGCCGTGGCGGCCGAGCTGGTCGAGCATGTGGTCGTAGAACCCGACGCCCGTGGAGATCTCGGTCCGGCCGGTGCCGTCGAGATCGATCTCGACCAGGACCGAGGTCTCCTTGGTGGTGCGTTCAACGCGTCCGATGCGGGACATGCGGGTTACAGCTCCTGACTGGCCGCGCGCGCGGAGCGCGCCGCTGCGGGGATGGGGGCGGGCGACGGGAGGGCGGAGCGGACGGCGTCCAGGAAGGCGTCGTTCTCGGCCGGGGTGCCGGCGGTGACGCGCAGCCACCCGGGCACGCCGTTGTCCCGGACCAGGACGCCCCGGTCGAGGATCGCCTGCCAGACGGCGTGGGTGTCCGCGAAGCGGCCGAACTGGACGAAGTTGGCGTCCGACTCGGTCACCTCCAGGCCCAGCCCGCGCAGCGCGTCGACCAGCCGGTCCCGCTCGGCCTTGAGCCGGCCCACGTACCCGAGCAGGGTGTCGGTGTGCTCCAGGCAGGCCAGCGCGGTGGCCTGGGTGACGGCCGACAGGTGGTACGGCAGCCGGACCAGCTGCACCGCGTCCACCACGGCCGCGTCGGCGGCCAGGTAGCCCAGCCGCAGGCCCGCCGCGCCGAAGGCCTTGGACATGGTGCGGGTGACCACCAGGTTGGGGCGGCCCTCCAGCAGCGGCAGCAGCGAGGCGCGGTGCGAGAACTCGACGTAGGCCTCGTCCACGACCACCAGGCTGGGCCGGGCGGCCTGCGCGGCGTCGTAGAGCCGCAGCACCACGTCGGCGGCGACGGCGGTGCCGGTCGGGTTGTTCGGCGAGCAGACGAAGACGACGTTCGGCCGGTGCTCGGCGATCGCCGCGACGGCGGCGTCCACGTCGATGGTGAAGTCCGCGTTGCGCGGCCCGGAGAGCCAGCCGGTGCCGGTGCCCCGGGAGATCAGCGCGTGCATCGAGTAGGAGGGCTCGAAGCCCAGCGCCGTGCGGCCGGGGCCGCCGAAGGTCTGGAGCAGCTGCTGCAGGATCTCGTTGGAGCCGTTGGCGGCCCAGACCTGCTCGCGGGTGCGCGCGAAACCGGTCGTCGTGGTCAGGTAGGCGGCCAGGCCCTCGCGCAGCTCGACCGCGTCCCGGTCGGGGTAGCGGTTGAGGCCGCGGGCGGCCTCGGCCACCCGCTCGGCGATCCGGGCCACCAGCTCCGCGGGCAGCGGGTACGGGTTCTCGTTGGTGTTCAGCTGGACGGGGACGTCCAACTGCGGTGCGCCGTACGGGGACTGTCCGCGCAGTTCGTCGCGGATGGGGAGGTCGTCGATCTTCACGAGCGGGGAACCGTCCAGTCGCTGTGCCAGTTCTGTTCGTCTCCCACGAAACGTGCCTTGACGGCGTCGCCGTGACCGGGGAGGTCCTCGGCGTCCGCGAGGTTGACGACGTGCGCGGCGATGCCGGCCAGCGCCTCCCGGTCGTACTCGACGACCTGGACGCCGCGCAGGAAGGTCTGCACGGAGAGTCCGGAGGAGTGGCAGGCGCAGCCGCCGGTCGGCAGCACGTGGTTGGAGCCGGCCGCGTAGTCGCCCAGCGAGACCGGGGTGTAGCGGCCGATGAAGATCGCGCCGGCGTTGCGGACCCGGTCGGCGACCGCGTGGGCGTCCCGGGTCTGGATCTCCAGGTGCTCGGCGGCGTAGGCGTTCACCACCGCCAGGCCCTGCGTCAGGTCGTCGACCAGGATGACGCCGGACTGCCGGCCGCCCAGCGCCTCGGCCACCCGCGCGCTGTGCTTCGTCCGGGCGACCTGCGTCTTCAGCTCGGCCTCGACCGCCTCGGCCAGCTCGGGCGAGTCGGTGACCAGCACCGAGCCGGAGGTCGGGCCGTGCTCGGCCTGGCTGATCAGGTCGGCCGCGACCTCCGCCGGGTCGGCGCTGTCGTCGGCGAGGACGGCGATCTCGGTCGGACCGGCCTCGGAGTCGATGCCGATCCGGCCCGCGAAGTACCGCTTGGCCGCGGCCACGTAGATGTTGCCCGGCCCGGTGACCATGTTGACCGGCTCGCACTCCTCGGTGCCGAGCGCGAACATGGCGACCGCCTGGGCGCCGCCGACCGCGTACACCTCGGTGACGCCGAGCAGCGCGCAGGCCGCCAGGATCGTCGGGTGCACCCGGCCGCCGAAGGCCTTCTGCGGCGGCGAGGTCACCGCGATGCCGGTCACCCCGGCCTCCTGCGCGGGCACCACGTTCATCACGACGGAGGACGGGTAGACGGCGAGGCCGCCCGGCACGTACAGGCCGACCCGGTCCACCGGCACCCAGCGCTGGGTGACCGTGCCACCCGGCACGACCTGGGTGGTGTGCCCGGTGCGGCGCTGGTCGGCGTGGACGAGGCGGGCGCGGCGGATCGACTCCTCCAGCGCGGCGCGGACCTTCGGGTCCAGCGTCTCCAGGGCCTCGGCGAGCTGCTCGGCGGGCACCCGGGTGGACTCCAGCCGCACGCCGTCGAAACGCTCGGTGATGTCGATCAGCGCCGCGACCCCGCGATGATGCACGTCCTCGGCGATCGGGCGCACCGTCTCCAGGGCGGCCGCGACGTCGAAGTCGGCACGGGGCAGCAGGTCGCGCGGGTCGTCGAGGGATCCGCGCAGGTCGATTCGAGAGATCACGCCACCCAGTGTAAGGAGTGGCCGGAACCGGCGGCCCCGCATTTCAGTCCGTGATACGAAAGGCGAGACGACCGGGGGAGACGGGGGAACGATGGCGGAGCGTGCGCCGGACGGCTGGACGCGGACCGAGCAGGGGCTCTGGGAGGCGTTCCGCCAGGGCGAGGTGTACGACCTGCGGGCCGGCGGCGCCGAACCGGCGAACGGCGCCGGCGGCCGGACCGGCACCCCGCTGGACGACCCCTTCGGCGGCGCGCCCTGGGGCCCCGGGCGCACCGTCCGCGCCGAGGTCCTGGCCCACCTGCTGCTGGACGGCCCGCCGGCCGCCCCCGGCCGGGTCGCCTCGCTCAAGCTGACCGGCGCCCGGGTCACCGGCCCGCTGGTGCTGGCCGGCGGCACCATCGGCCACTACGTCGAGGTGCACGACTGCCGCTTCGAGCGGAAGGTCCTGGTGTCCGAGGCCGACGCCGGCACCCTGCGCTTCGTCAGCTGCGCGATCCCCCGCCTGGAGGCCTCCCGCCTGACCACCTCCGGCGACCTGCACCTGGCCCGCTGCCGAATACCGGGCGGCGTCCGGCTCACCGACTCCCGGATCGGCACCGACCTGCTGCTCAACCAGGCCGTCCTCGGCGGCGACCGGTTCGGCCGGGCGCTGTCCGCCGACGGCCTGGCCGTCAGCCAGGACTTCGAGGCGGACCGGCTGGAGTCGCGCGGCGAGGTCAGCCTGCGCTCCGCCCGGATCGGCGGCCGGCTCTCGCTGCGCGGTGCCCAGCTGTACGCCGTCCCGGAGAACCCGAACGCCCTCAACGCCGTCCGGCTCACCGTCGGCCACACCCTGTACCTCAGCGGCTCGGCGGACGGCGGCTGGTCCTCCTCCGGCTCGTACTACGGCTCCGGCTACGGCCAGGTCGTCACGGCCGGCGTGGCCGGCACGCCGTTCCGCGCGCACGGCGCCGTCCGGCTCTCGGACAGCCGCTTCGACAACGCCTGCCTGATCTCCGACGCCGAGTTCCACCTGGGCACGGACGACGAGCTGGCGCTGCGCCGGATCCAGACCCCCGAGCTGCGCTTCACCTGCCGCACGGCGCCCACCGGCAAGGTCTCGCTCTCGCGCGCCCGGGTGGGGAACCTGGTCGACGCCCCGGACTCCTGGCCGCACGGCAGGCACCTCGGCCTCACCGGCTTCACCTACGAGTGCCTGCGCCCGGCCGCACCCTTCAGCGTCCCGCAGCGGATCGCCTGGCTGGAGGGCTCCTCGGTGGAGTTCCAGCCCGAGTCCTACGAGCAGCTGGCCGCCGCCCTGCGCCGCGACGGCGCCGACGACGACGCCCGCGAGGTGCTGTACGCCAAGCAGCGCCGCCGCCGGCAGACCCTGCCGCTGCCGGCCCGGCTCTGGGGCCGGGTCCAGGACGTCACCGTCGGCTACGGCTTCCGCCCCGGCCGGGCCGCGCTCTGGCTGCTGCTCGCCTGGGCGCTCGGCAGCGGCTACTTCGCCGCCCACCGGCTCCAGCCGCTCAAGGCCGACGAGAGCCCGCACTGGAACCCGGTGCTGTACGCGCTCGGCCAGCTGCTGCCGGTCGTCGACCTCGGCCAGCAGGGCTGGAACCCCGGCGGGTTCAGCCAGTGGGTGGCCTCCGGGCTGGTGATCGTCGGCTGGATCCTCGCCACCACGGTCGCCGCGGGCGCGACCCGGATGCTCCAGCGCGGATAACCCGGGCGCGAGGCGGCCGTCCGGGGAACTACGCTGTCGGCCGTGACAGAACGGCTGCCGCTCTTCCCGCTGAACACCGTGCTCTACCCGGGCCTGGTGATGCCCCTGAACATCTTCGAGGAGCGTTACCGCCGTCTGGTCGCCGACCTGCTCGCCCTCCCCGAGGATCAGCCGCGGCGGTTCGGCGTGCTCGCCATCAAGGACGGCCGCGAGGTCGCGCCGGTCCGGCCCGAGGAGGGCCCGGCCGGTCCGCTGGACGGCCTGGGCACCGTCACCGGGGACCCTCTGGAGGCGCTGTACCACGTCGGCTGCGTGGCCGACGTCGCCTCGGCCCAGGAGCAGCCGGACGGCCGGTACGAGCTGCTGGTCACCGGGACCACCCGGTTCCGGCTGCGCTCGGTGGACACCGGCGGCGCGTACCTGAACGGCGAGATCGAGACGCTCGAGGAGCTGCCCGGCGAGGGCGCCGGGGCACTGGCCTCCGGCGTGGAGCGGGCGTTCCGGGCGTACCAGAAGCGGCTGGCCGGCGCCCGCGAGGCCAGCACGGTCGGCCGCCAGGAGCTGCCGGACGACCCGCAGGTGCTCTCCTACCTGGTGGCCGCGGCCTCGGTGTTCGGGACGCCGGTCAAGCAGGAGCTGCTGGCCTGCCCCGACACCGCCCGGCGGCTGACCTCCGAGCTGGAGTTGCTGCGCCGCGAGACGGCGGTGCTCAGCTGGCTGCCGTCGCTGCCCGCGGTCGATCTGACCCGGCAGTCGTTCAGTCCCAACTGACCGCGCCCACTCACGCGTTCGAAGAGGTCCCGATGGCCAGGAAGCCGAAGAAGGGCGGCGGGGGAACGCCCGCCACCGTCGCCCTGGAGAACGCCGCGGTGGCGTTCACCGTGCACTCCTACCCGCACGATCCGGCCGCCGCCTCCTACGGCGGCGAGGCCGCCGAGGTGCTCGGCGTACCGCCCGAGCGGGTCTTCAAGACCCTGGTCGCCGATGTCGACGGGGTGCTCACGGTGGGCGTCGTCCCGGTCGCGGGCCGGCTGGACCTCAAGGCGCTCGCCACCGCCGTCGGCGGCAAGCGGGCCGCGATGGCGGACCCGGCGGCCGCCGAGCGCAGCAGCGGCTACGTCCTCGGCGGGATCTCCCCGCTCGGTCAGCGCCGCCCGCTGCGCACCGTGGTGGACGACAGCGCGCTCGCCCACGCCACGGTGTACGTCTCGGCCGGCCGGCGCGGGCTGGAGGTCGAGCTGGCCCCGGCCGACCTGGTCGGCGTCACCGGCGCGCTGACCGCCCCGATCGGCCGCTGACCGCCGGGGCGCACCGGGCGGGTCCGGCGAAGGCCGCCCCCGCCCGGTGTGCCGTCACGGCGTGCGGCCCTGCGGCGGCTGGTCCTGCGACGGCTGGTCCTGCGGCGGGCGGTCGCCCGGGTGCTCCCCCGCCGGGCCCGGGTGGAACGGCCCGCCGGGCAGCGGACCGGCCGCGCCGGACGGCCCGGCCACCGGCCGCTGCGGGTCGTACGGGCCCGCCCAGTACGGCGGCGGGTCCTCCTCGCGCTTGCCGAAGGCGGCCGAGAGCGCCAGCAGCACCACCATCGCGGCCATCGGCCAGGCCAGCAGCGCGCCGTAGGCCCCGAGGTCGATGTCCGCGTCGAAGTGGCCGCCGTTGCCGACCCGCCGCGCCTCGGCGACGAGGTCGCTCGCCGGGCCGAGCCGCCGGCCCAGGCCCCAGGCGCCCACCGAGGCCAGCAGGCCGCCGACCGCGAGGCCGGTCGCCACCGCGATCCCGCCGCCGCGCCGCCGGGTGAACAGGAAGGCGCCGAGCGCGGTCACGATGCCCATGCCCAGCCCGATCAGCACGAAGACGCTGTCCGCCCCGGCCCGCTGCTCGCCCTCCGGGTCGCCGTAGAGGATCTTGTTGCCGTCGACCACCAGCGGCACCTTCGGCGCCAGCCAGGCCCAGAGCACCGCCATCAGCAGACCCAGCGCCAGACAGGCCAGCACCGTGACCGCACCGACCTTCAGCTCGGGCAGCAGCCGCTCCAGCGGCGCCCGCCGGTCCGCGGCCCGCAGGACGGCCTGGTCCACGGGCGGCGGCCCGTACGGGTCCCGGCCGGCGGCCGGACCAGGGGCGGTGGCGTCCGCGTCGGTGCCCGCGGCGGCACGCAGGGGGTCCGGAGGTGTGTTCGGTACGGTCACGGGCCCCATCGTTTCACGACCGCCGCCCGAACGGACCCGCCACCCGTACCGGCCCGCGCCCGGAGCCCGCCCGGCCTCGCGCGGCGGGACCGCCGCACGGTTGCCCGGGGCTCGCCCGACACCTCCCGCCGCCCGCCGGTACGGCGGATCATCGGGCAGGCCCTAGCGGGTGGTGGCCCGCCGGTACGCCCAGGTGGCCACCGCGAGCGACGCCACGCCGACCCCGGCGCAGACCGCCAGGTCGCCCGCCACCGCCGCCCAGTCCGGGTCGGCCGCGAAGGTCCGGGCGAACGCCTCCACGCCGTACGTGGAGGGCAGTAGCTCGCGCAGCCAGAGCACCGGCTGCGGCAGGTTGTCCACCGGGAGCACGCCCAGCAGCAGCGCCGCCGACATGCCGAGCTGCCCCAGCATGGTGGCGATCTCCTGCTTGGGCGCCAGCAGCCCGCAGGCCGCGCCCAGCCCGGAGAGCGCCGCCCCGGCCAGCGGCACCACCGCGAGCAGCACCCAGAGCTGCCCCATCGGCAGCCCGAACATCCAGGCCCCGGCGACGGCCGTCACCACGGTGCCCGGGAGCGTGAAGGAGGCGTACGCGGCGGCCGCGCCGAGGACCACCGAGGCCGCCGGGACGGGCAGCGTCGCGTAGTGGTCGAGGCCGCCGGTGGCCCGCAGCCGGCCGAAGTACTGGGCCAGCAGGTTGAGCGCGACGAAGGCCACCACCAGCACGCTGGAGCCGGCCACTACCGACCGCGCGGCCGAGGTCTGCCCAGGGTCGACGACGCCCCGCATCATCACCAGGATGCCGAGCGACTGGAAGGTCGCCACGAACAGCAGCGGGATGCGGGCCACCTTGGCCCGGGCCAGCTGCGCCCGGTAGACGGCGGCCAGCGCGGGCAGCAGCCGGGCGGCGGGGGCCAGCGGGGCGGGCCCGCCGGCCAGGGCCCCGGCGGTCTGCGGCGGCACCGAGAGCAGCGTCACTTGGCCAGTCCTCCATGGCGGCCGCCCAGCTTGAGGTAGGCGTCCTCAAGGCTCGGGGTGGCCAGGGTGAAGTCGTCCAGCGCGGCGAAGGCCGGGCCGGTGGTGACGGCGGCGACCAGCTCGCGGGCCCGCTCGGGGCTGGTGCGCACGGTCCAGCGCCGGCCGGTGCGCTCGGCCCGCTCGGCGAGCGCGGCGACGGCGGGCACCGCCATCGGTGCCTCGTCCCGCCAGACCAGGTCCAGCCGGACGTCACCGTCCACCAGGGCCTTGAGTCCGCCGGGGGTGTCGCAGGCGATCACCCGGCCCTCGTCCACGACCGCGACGCGGTCCAGCACGGTCTCGGCCTCGATGACGTTGTGGGTGACCAGCAGCACGGTGGTCCGCCGTTCGGCGCGCCGGCGGTCGACGGCGCTCCAGACCGCGCGGCGGGCGACCGGGTCCATGCCGGTGGTCGGCTCGTCCAGCACCAGCAGCGGCCGCTCCCCCACCAGCGCGGCGGCGAAGCAGGCGAGGCGGCGCTGGCCGCCGGAGAGCTTGGCGAGCGGCCGGTGGGCGAGCGGTTCCAGGGCGAGTTCGGTCAGCACGTCGGCGGCCTCGGCCCGGGCCCGGGCCCGGCTGAGGCCGCGCAGCCGGCCGGTGGTCTCGGCGGCGAGCGCGACGGTCAGCTCGTCCAGCGCGCTGGACTCCTGGCCGAGGTAGCCCAGCAGGCGGGCGGCCCGCTCGGGGTGGCGGACGACGTCGTGGCCGAGCAGCTCGATGGAGCCCGAGTCGGGCCGCAGCAGGCCGGTGAGCTGGCGGACCAGCGTGGACTTGCCGGCTCCGTTCGGCCCCAGCAGCCCGAAGATCTCGCCCTGCCGGACGGTCAGGCTGATGCCGTCGTTGGCCCGGATCTCACCGGCGGCCCCGGCGCCGCGTCCGGCGCGGTAGGTCTTGACCAGGTCGCGTACGGCACAGCACGGCGAGGCCTCCCCGGGTGCCCGCCCGGCCGTCTCGCTCATCCGCCCGCCTCGCTCCACCGAGCGGTCGCACCACGGATCGCGTCCCTGTCGACGCTCCGCTCCTTGCCCTCGCTCACGAGCGAAGACTCTACGCGGTGGACGCGGTCGGCCGGACAAGGGGGCCTGGCCGCCCGGGGCGGCGGGGCGGGTCAGTCGTCGACGACGAGGTCCCCGCCCGGCACCCGGCCGGCGAGCTCCTTCCAGAATCCCGCCCGGATGGCGTACCGGTCGTGCTCGTCGATCTGGTCGTCCTTGTGCGCGAGCAGCCCGAACCGGGCCGCGTAGCGGAGCAGCTCGCCGTCGACCCGGTGCGGGATGCGCGGGTAGTCGGGCCAGAGCACGGTGAGCCGTTCGACGTCGCCGAGCCGCTCCGTCCAGCGGCGGGCGAACACCTGGCCGACCTCATGGGCGTCCCCGCCGATGGTGGTGATGTCCTCCTCGCGGTCGGCCCAGCGCTGCTCGGCGGTGGTCAGCTGGGCCAGCGTGGGCAGGCCGTCCCCGGCGGTGACGGCCTGTTCGGCGGCGGGCCGCTCGACCCAGCCCCGGTCCGACGACCAGCGCAGCACCGGGCCGGTGGGGTGCGCCGCCGCCGGCAGCTGGGGGGTGCGCCCGGCGAGGTCCTTGGGCGTCGGCACGACCTTCAGCGCGGTGGCCGTCCCGGTGGCGCGCCCGTTCGCCACCGGCACCTGCTCGGCCGCGGGAACGGCGGCGGGCCGGGCCGCGGACGCGACGGCGGCGGGCGGGGCGGCCAGGATCTTGGCGATCTCGTGGCGCGGCCCGGGGGCGGGGAAGGCGGTGGCGGTGTCGCGCAGGGTGAACGAGCCCTCGATCCACTCCCGGTCGAGCACCCGCCGCTCGTCCGCCTCGCCGACCAGGTCCTCGGACTGGTTGAAGTCGCCGTCGGCGGCCTGCAGCGCCCAGAGGTGCACGACCACGCCGTGCTCCTTGGCGGACATCATGCCGGGCAGCAGGTCCCCGTCGCCGGTGATCAGCACGACGTCCGCGCAGGCCCGGTTGCGGGCGAGCTCGGAGAGCTCGGCGTGCATCGCGGCGTCCACGCCCTTCTGCACCCAGCGGCCCTCCGCCCTGGTCAGGGCGCCCAGCCGGACGGTGACCCGCGGCAGGACCCGGAGCCGGCGGTGCTCGGGCATCGGGCGGCGGTCGGGGGCGGCGTCGAACCAGTAGATCCGCAGCAGCGGCAGCCCGGTCTCGGCCTCGGCGCGCTCGCGCAGCGCGGTGATGAGCGCGGTGTGGTCGACACTGACCCGGGAACGGCTCGGGTCGCCGGCGAGCAGGCTGGCGGCGGCGCCCAGCAGGTAACCGGCGTCCACCAGGACGACACAGCGGTCCATCGCGCACCTCTTTTCGCTCGCCCTCGGGGATCCGGCGGCGCCGGTGTGCGGCGCTGCCGGGTGGGCGCGGTCGGCCCGGCGCTCGGGCCCGTGGGGTGAGGGTGCCCGTGGCCGCCCGATCGTTGGGTCACCTTTACCCCTGGTTCGCCCGCCGAATCTCGGCGGATGTCGCGGTCCGGCAACATCCGGCGGCGGTGCGGCCGGGGCGCGGGCGAGGGCCGGGAACGCGCGGCGGGCCCCCAGCGAGGACGGGGCCCGCCGGGTGCGACCGCGTGCTCAGCCCTTGAGCTCGGCGGCGACGAGTTCGGCCAGCTGGACGGCGTTGAGCGCGGCGCCCTTGCGCAGGTTGTCGTTGGAGACGAACAGCGACAGCCCGTTCTCCACCGTCTCGTCGACGCGGATGCGGCCGACGAAGCTCGGGTCCTTGCCCGCGGCCTGGAGCGGGGTGGGGATCTCGCTCAGCTCGACGCCGGGGGCGGCGGCGAGCAGCTCGACGGCGCGCTCGGGGCTGATCGGGCGCTCGAATCGGGCGTTGATCTGCAGCGAGTGGCCGGAGAAGACCGGGACGCGCACGCAGGTGCCGGCCACCTTCAGCCCGGGGATGCCGAGGATCTTGCGGCTCTCGTGGCGGAGCTTCTGCTCCTCGTCGGTCTCGTTGGAGCCGTCCTCGACGATGGAGCCGGCCAGCGGCAGCACGTTGAAGGCGATCGGGCGCTTGTAGACCTTGGGCTCGGGGAACTCGACCGCGGAGCCGTCGTGGGCGAGCGCCGAGGCGCCGTCGACGACCTTGGCGGCCTGGTCCTGGAGCTCGGCCACCCCGGCCACGCCGCTGCCCGAGACGGCCTGGTAGGTGGAGACGACCAGCGCGGCGAGGCCGGCCTCGTCGTGCAGCGGGCGCAGCACCGGCATGGCCGCCATGGTGGTGCAGTTCGGGTTGGCGATGATGCCCTTGGGGCGGTTCGCGATGGCGTCGGGGTTGACCTCGGAGACGACCAGCGGGACGTCGGGGTCACGGCGCCAGGCCGAGGAGTTGTCGATCACGACGGCGCCGGCCGCGGCCGCCTTGGGGGCGAGTTCCCTGGAGGTGGAGCCGCCCGCCGAGAAGATCACGATGTCCAGGCCGGTGTAGTCGGCCGTGGCCGCGTCCTCGACGGTGATGTCGGTGCCCTGCCAGGGCAGCGTGCGCCCGGCCGAACGGGCCGAGGCGAACAGCCGCAGCTGCTCCACCGGACCCACACCTCCGGGAAGTCCTGCGCGCTCCGCCAGGATCTCGCGGACCACGCCGCCGACCTGGCCGGTGGCCCCGACAATGCCGATCTTCATTCCGACTACTCCTCTTGATGGTGCTGGTCACAGCCGCCCTCCGCCCATCATGCCTTGTGACCCGGGCGGGGCGACCTGGTATTCCACGGTGTGAGAGCCCGGCCCCGGTCCGGCCGGTCCCGCCGGGCGCCGATCCGGCCGGATCGGCCCGGGCCGGACTAGTGGTCCAGACCGGTGGCGAGTGCGAGCGCCACCGCCACCTCGTCCGCCCCCGCCGGCAGCAGCGGCAGCCGGACGTCCGGGGTGGGGATCCGGCCCTGCGCGTGCAGCACGCCCTTGACCACGGCGGGGTTGGGCGCGGCGAAGGCGGCCGTCGCCAGCGCGGTCAGCCGGTGCCCCAGGGCCCGTGCCCGCGGTACGTCCCCGCGCTCCCAGGCGTCGGTCAGCTCGACGAACCGGGCGGTGGCCAGGTGGGCCGAGGCCGGGATGCCGCCGGCGCCGCCGAGCGCCAGCACCGGCGCGAGGAAGGCGTCCTCGCCGGACAGCACCGCGAACCCGTCCGGGGCCTGCGCGAGCAGCTCGACGGCCGCCTGGTCCAGCCCGCCGGTCGCGTACTTGACGCCGACCACGCCGTCGATCGCGGCGAGTTCGAGCAGCGCGCCGGCCGACAGCCGCTGCCCGGTCCGGTACGGGATGTGGTAGACGACCAGCGGCACCGCGCTCGCCGCGGCCAGCGCCCGGAAGTGCGCGACCGTCCCGGCCTCGCCCGGGCGGACGAAGGCCGGGACGGTGACCAGCGCGGCGGCCGCCCCCGGCACCCGCGCGCCCAGCCCGGCCAGCTCCTCGGCGGCGGCCCGGGTGTCGGCCCCGCCCGCGCCGACCACCAGCTGGGCGCCGCGGTCGGCGCAGACGGCCGCGCAGACGTCGACCACCGCGCGCCGCTCGGCCGCGTCCAGCGTGGCCGGTTCGCCGGTGGTGCCGAGCGCGACCAGCCCGGCCGCGCCGTCGTCCAGCAGCGAACCGGCCAGCTTCTCCAGCGCGTCCAGCGCCACCGAGCCGTCCTCGGCGAACGGGGTGACCAGCGGGACGTAGATGCCCTTGAGAACCGTGTGTTCCATGCCCACGATCCTGCGGCCCGGTCATCACTCAGGTCCAGTTCACATTTCTGACGCTTCTCGTAAGCTGGGCCGATGCTCGATGTCCGACGCCTGCGCCTGCTGCGCGAACTCGCCCACCTCGGCACCATCGCCGCCGTCGCCGAGTCGCTCTCGTTCAGCCCTTCGGCGGTCTCCCAGCAGCTGTCCGTCCTGGAGAAGGAGGCCGGTGTCCCGCTGCTGGAGCGCACCGGGCGGCGGGTCGCGCTGACCCCGGCCGGGCTGGGCCTGGTCCGGCACGCCGAGGCGGTGCTGGCACGGCTGGAACAGGCCGGCGCCGAACTCGCCCACGCCAGGGAGGGGCTGGCCGGTCCCCTGCGGATCGGCACCTATCCTTCGGCGGCCCGGGCGGTGATCCCGGCGGTGCTCGCCGAGCTGTCCGGCTGGCACCCGGGGCTGGAACCGATGGTGGCGGAGGTGGACCCGGCGGACGTGGCGGCGGCGCTGCGCGCGGGCGAGCTGGACGTCGCGCTGGTGCACGAGTACGACCTGGTGCCGACCGACCCGGAGCCCGGCCTCGCGGTGACCCGCCCGGTGTTCACCGAGCCGATGTACCTGGCGGCCCGGGCGGCCGGCACCGTCGCCGAGCAGCGCGCCGCGCCCTGGATCATGGCGCCGCGCGGCACGCTCTGCCACAGCATGGCCGTCCGGGCCTGCGAGAGCGCCGGCTTCGCCCCCCGGATCCGGCACCAGATCGACGACTTCGCGACGGTGCTGGCCCTGGTGGCGGCCGGTCAGGGGGTGGCGCTGGTCCCGCAGCTGGGCACGGAGCGGACCCCGCCCGGGGTAGTGCTGACCCGCCTGCCGATGTACCGCCGGACCCGCGCCGCCTTCCGGGCGGGCGCGGGCTCGCACCCGGCGATCTCGGCCTTCGTCTCGGCCCTGCACACCGCCGTCCCGCCCGCCCTCGGCGGCGCGGTGCTCTGAGCCCGCCCCGGGGCGTCTCCCGGGGCCGGTCTCAGTTCGCCAGGCAGCTCGGCCCGAGCAGCTGCTTGAGGTCCCCGAACAGCGCCGGGTCGGACTTCACCCGGTGCCGGTCCAGCCGCAGCACCGTGGTGGTGCCGCCGCGCCGGAGGTGGACGTGCACCTCGGTGGTCCCCTTGTGGTGGGCCAGTACCTCGCCGAGCCGGGTCACCACCTGCGGGTTGAGCCGGCTCTCCGCGATGGTGAGGGTGATCGGCAGCTGGGCGGCGACGTTCGACAGGTCCGGCACCGACAGCTCCATGCCCATCAGCCGCGGCACGTCCTCCCGCTTGTCCAGCTTGCCGCGGACGAACACCACGGAGTCCTCGACGAGTTGCGAGGAGACCAGCTGGTAGCTGGCGGGGAAGAACATGCAGTCGATCGAGCCCGCCAGGTCCTCGACGGTGGCGATCGCCCAGGCGTTGCCCTGCTTGGTCATCTTCCGCTGGAGGCCCGAGATGATGCCGCCGATGGTGACGATCGAGCCGTCCGGCCGCTCCGCGAGGTCGGCCACCGCGCAGTCCGCCCTGTCGGCGAGGAGGTGCTCGATGCCGTGCAGCGGATGCGAGGAGACGTAGAGGCCGAGCATCTCCCGCTCCTGGGTGAGCAGGAAGGCCTTGTCCCACTCCTCCTCGGAGAAGACCACGTCCAGCCCGAAGCTCGGCTCGTCGGCGACCGCGTCGCCTCCGAACAGGTCGAACTGGCCCTCCGCCTCCTTGCGCTTGACCCCGACCACGTTGTCGATCATCGGCTCGAACTCCGCGGTCAGCCCCTTGCGGGTGTGCCCGAGCGAGTCGAACGCGCCCGCCTTGATGAGCGATTCGACGGTCCGCTTGTTGCAGACCACCGACTCCACCTTCTCCAGGAAGTCGGGGAAGGAGGTGAACTTCCCCTTCGCCTTCCGGGTGCGGATCATCGACTCCACCACCGGCCCGCCGACGTTGCGGATGGCGGTGAGGCCGAACCGGACGAGGGTGTCCCCGTGCGGGGTGAAGTCGGAGTCGGACTCGTTGACGTCCGGCGGGAGCACCTGGATGCCCATCTTCCGGCACTCGTTGAGGTAGACCGCCGACTTGTCCTTGTCGTCCTTCACCGAGGTCAGCAGCCCGGACATGTACTCGGCCGGGTAGTTGGCCTTGAGGTACGCCGTCCAGTACGAGACCAGCCCGTACCCGGCGGTGTGCGCCTTGTTGAAGGCGTAGCCGGAGAAGGGGACGAGGACGTCCCACACCGCCTGGATCGCCGCGTCCGAGTATCCGCGCTCGCGGCAGCCCCGCTGGAACGGGACGAACTCGGCCTCCAGGATCTCCTTCTTCTTCTTGCCCATCGCGCGGCGCAGCAGGTCGGCCTGGCCGAGCGAGTAGCCGGCCAGGATCTGGGCGGCCTTCTGCACCTGCTCCTGGTAGACGATCAGGCCGTACGTCGGCTTGAGGATCTCCTCCAGGGGCTTCTCCAGCTCCGGGTGGATCGGGGTGATCTCCTGCTGGCCGTTCTTGCGCAGCGCGTAGTTGGTGTGCGAGTTGACGCCCATCGGGCCCGGTCGGTACAGCGCGAGGACGGCGGAGATGTCCTCGAAGTTGTCGGGCTTCATCAGGCGCAGCAGCGAGCGCATCGGCCCGCCGTCGAGCTGGAAGACGCCGAGCGTGTCGCCGCGGGCCAGCAGCTCGTAGGCGGGCTTGTCGTCCAGGGGCAGGTCGAGCAGGTTGATCCTGACGCCCTTGTTCCGCTCGATCGCCTTGACGGCATCGTCCATGATCGTCAGGTTGCGCAGGCCGAGGAAGTCCATCTTGAGAAGGCCGAGGCCCTCGCAGGTGGGGTAGTCGAACTGCGTGATGGTGACGCCGTCGGTGTGCCGGGTCCAGACCGGGATGTGGTCGGTGAGCGGCTCGGCGGACATGATGACGCCGGCCGCGTGCACCCCGGGCTGGCGGATCAGGCCCTCGATGCCGCGCGCGGTGTCGATCACCTTGCGGACGTCCGGGTCGTTCTCGTACAGCCCGCGGATCTCGCCGGCCTCGCCGTAGCGCGGGTGCGAGGGGTCGGTGATGCCCGAGAGCGGGATGCCCTTGCCCATGACGTCCGGCGGCATCGCCTTGGTGATCCGGTCGCCCATCGCGTACGGGTAGCCGAGGACGCGCGAGGAGTCCTTGATGGCGGCCTTCGCCTTGATGGTGCCGTACGTGACGATCATGGCGACCTTGTCGGAGCCCCACTTGTCCGTCACGTACCGGATCACGTCACCGCGCCGGCGCTCGTCGAAGTCGATGTCGACGTCGGGCATGGAGACGCGCTCGGGGTTGAGGAAGCGCTCGAAGATCAGGCCGTGCGGGATCGGGTCGAGGTCGGTGATGCCCATCGCGTAGGCGACCAGCGAGCCGGCCGCCGAGCCGCGGCCCGGCCCCACCGCGATGCCCTGCTCCTTGGCCCACATGATGAAGTCGGCGACCACCAGGAAGTACGCCGGGAACCCCATCTGGATGATGGTGTCCATCTCGTACTCGGCGAGCTTCTTGTGCTCCTCGTCGTACCCGCCCGGGAAGCGCCGGTCCATGCCCTGCCAGACCTGGGCCTTGAAGAAGTCCGCCTCCGACGCGAAGCCCGCCGGGATCGGGAAGCGCGGCATCAGGTTCTTGAACTCGAACATGCCCTCGGTGTCGACCCGCGAGGCGACCAGCAGCTGGCTGTTGCGGCAGCCCTCCTGCCAGGCGTCCGAGGAGTCC
This sequence comes from Kitasatospora sp. NPDC059973, assembly GCF_042737525.1. Classification (NCBI taxonomy): domain Bacteria; kingdom Bacillati; phylum Actinomycetota; class Actinomycetes; order Kitasatosporales; family Streptomycetaceae; genus Kitasatospora; species Kitasatospora sp. NPDC059973. The sequence continues at coordinate 29,661 of NZ_JBHWUI010000007.1, forward strand.
AGCGCGTACATCTCGGCGGCCGACTTGATGTAGTAGCCGGTGCCGTCGAAGCGGAAGCGGTCCGGGTCCGAGAGGTTCTTGCCGGTCTGGACGCAGAGCAGCAGGTCGTGCGCGGCGGCGTCGGACTCGGTGGTGTAGTGCGAGTCGTTGGTGACCACCGGCGGGATGTCCAGCTTCCGGCCGATCTCCAGCAGCCCGTCGCGGACCCGCTTCTCGATGTCCAGGCCGTGGTCCATCAGCTCCAGGAAGTAGTTCTCCCGGCCGAAGATCTCCCGGTAGTCGGCGGCGGACCGGAGCGCCTCGTCGAACTGGCCGAGCCGCAGCCTGGTCTGCACCTCGCCGGAGGGGCAGCCGGTGGTGGCCATCAGGCCGGCCGCGTGCTCGGCGATGATCTCCTTGTCCATCCGGGGCCACTTCACCAGCCAGCCCTCGGCGTAGGAGCGCGAGGTCAGCTTGAAGAGGTTGTGCAGGCCCTGCTTGTCGCGGGCCCAGATGGTCTTGTGGGTGTAGGCCCCGGACGCCGAGACGTCGTCCCGCTTCTGGTGCGGCTGGCCCCAGAGGACGCGCTTGGTGTTGGTGCGCGACTCGGGCGCGACGTACGCCTCGATGCCGATCACCGGCGTGATCCCGGCGGCGGTGGCCTGCTTGTGGAACTCCGCCGCGCCGTACATGTTGCCGTGGTCGGTCATCGCGACATGGGTCTGGCCCAGCCGCTCGACCTCCTTGAAGAGCTGCTTCAGCCGGGCGGCACCGTCCAGCATCGAGTACTCGGTGTGGACGTGCAGGTGCGCGTACGGCTGGTCGCTCAAGGCGGGGCCTCCGGAGGCTGGTGCTGTCTGGCTGGCCGGCGAACGCACAGGTCACGGAGGTGCCTGGAAACAGCTGTGGTCCGAGCCGCCATCGGGGCCCGGACCAGCTCTCACACGTTCACGGTCCTACTCTAGCCTCCGGCCCCAGAAGTGCCCGGCCGCCCACCACGCCGCAAAGGACCCCTCCATGTCCCACCCGCAGCCCATCGCCGACCACCGCGCCGAGACCGTCCTGAGCGTCTTCGACACGGCCTTCGGCGACCTGCTCGCCAAGGACCCGGCGGCGTTCCGGGTGAAGTTCCGGAAGATGGCCGCCTCGGCGTTCGCCTTCTACCGCGGCACCGCCGGGCTCTACTACGCCGACCTCGCCGACGGCCCGTTCGCCGGGTACGGCGCCACCTTCCTGGACGAGCGCACCAGCCGGGTCTGGATCCACGGGGACCTGCACGCCGAGAACTTCGGCACCTACCTGAACGCCGAGGGCCGGCTGGTCTTCAACGTCAACGACTTCGACGAGGCCTACGTCGGCGCCTTCACCTGGGACGTCCAGCGCCTCGCCGCCTCGCTGGCCCTGATCGGCTACGCCAAGGCACTGTCCGACACCACGATCACCCAGCTGGTCACCGCCTTCGCCACCGCCTACCGGGCCCAGATCGCCGCCCACGTCTCCTCCGGCGACGCCGACCCCTTCACCCTGGACACCGCCACCGGCCCGATCCTGGACACCCTGCGCCGGGCCCGGCTGCAGACCCGGGTCGCGCTGCTCGACGGCGACACCGTCGTCGAGGGCTACGAGCGCCGCTTCCGCCTCGGCGGCGGCGCGATCGAGCTGGACGAAGCGACCCGCGCCGAGGTGCTCGCCGCCTTCGAGGCGTACGTCGCCACCCTGCCGCCCGCCTCCCGCACCCGGCCGGAGTCGCTGAAGGTCAAGGACGTCGTCGGCCGCCGCGGCATCGGCATCGGCAGCGCCGGCCTGCCCTCCTACAACCTGCTGCTGGAGGGGCACACCGACGCGCTGGAGAACGACGTCGTCATCTACATGAAGCAGGGCCAGACCCCGGCCGTGTCGCGGCACGTCACCGACCCGGCGATCGCCGGGTACTTCGAGCACGAGGGCCACCGCACGGTCATCTCCCAGCGCGCCCTCCAGGCGCACAGCGACCCGTGGCTCGGCCACACCACCCTGCGCGGGCGCGGCCAGCTGGTCGCCGAGGTCTCCCCCTACACCACCGACCTCGACTGGACCGACCTCAACGAGCTGTCCGACCTGCTCGCCGTCACCGAGTACCTCGGCCGCGCCACCGCCACCATGCACGCGGCCGCCGACGAGTCCTCCAGCGGCCACACCCTGGTGCCGTTCTCCACCGAGCACGCCATCGACGCCGCCATCACCCGCGACGAGGCCGGCTTCACGGCGATGCTGGTCGACTTCGCGCACGCCTACGGGGCGCAGGCCCGCCAGGACCACCAGCTCTTCGTCGACCTCTACCGCAACGGCCGCATCCCCGGCCTGTAGGGCTACCCGGTCAGGGCCGCCAGCCGCTCCCCGGCGGCGGCCCTGACCTCCGCCTCCTCCATCGGGTCGTCCCGCAGGTAGGCCAGCCGCTCCCGCACCTCCGGCCCGTCCGGCGCCTGCCCGACGGCCAGCAGCCGCGCCGCCGCCTCGCAGTCCCGGAGCGACTCGGTGTACACCGCGCCCAGCCCGGCCGGGCCGATCGCGGCCAGCGCCTCCAGGTAGGCGGCCCGCTCGTACGAGTGCGGCGTCCACAGCCAGAACCGGCGCAGCAGCGAGACGGCGTCCCCGGCCTCCGCCGGCCCGAACCGGGCGAGCGCCTTGGCCTGCCTCCTCGGCCCGCACCAGTGCCGCCGCACCCAGTGCCGTTCCAGCTCCGCCACCAGCACCGGGACGTCCTCGACCGCCCCGTACTCGGCCAGTACCCACTGCCCCCGCGCCCGCAGCCAGTCCGGCTCCGTGACCGCGGCCCACTCCCGCGCGGCGGGCACCGCCCGGGCGCCGAGCTTCTCCAGCACCCCGATCAGTGGCCACAGCACGTACCTGCCGTCCGCCGTCCCCAGCGACGGCACCAGCGGAAGCACCCCGGGCTCCGGCCCCCGGTCGTCGAGCACGTCCAGCGCGGCGGTCCGGCGCTCCTGCGACTCGGCCGGATCCGCCAGCAGCTCCAGCAGCTCCGCGTTCCCCGTCCTCGCCAACGGCTTCGCCTCCGGGGGCCCGTGCACCGGCCCCGGCCTGACCCACCCCCAACGCGTCCACGGCTCGCCCCACCGGTCCGCCGGATCCCGTCGCGCCCGTTCCCCGGCCGTCTCCGCCAGGTCCTCCCACCACTGCACCGGCCACCGGTCCGCCATCGCCTCCAGCACCCGCGCCCAGTGCCGCCCCACCCCCACATGCGCCCGCAGCGCCTCCCGGGCCTGCGCCGAACCGTCGAGCGCCAGCAGCACCAGCACCGCGCCGGCCCGCTCACAGGTGTCCTCGTCCCCCGCCAGCAGCTCGACCACCGGCCCGACCGGCAGCGCGAGGTCCCTGACCAGCCGCGCCAGATAGAGCGCCCGCTGATCGACGGACTCCCACCGCCAGTCCCACCGCACGCACCCGTACACCAGCTCGGCGGCCGCCGCCGGGTCCTCCTCGGCCATCCGCGCCCCGAGCCCCCGGCCCCGCTGCAACAGCCCCGGCAGCGTCGCCGCCGGGGCGTACTCGTATCTCCGCTGTGTCACCCCGCCATCCTCCCCCAGCCCCCGTCGAGGACGGTTTCCGACCTACGTCCCCGCTAGCGTCGGCCTTCCCGGACATGCGATGCGGAGACCGACATGAACCTCACCTGGCCGCAGGTCAGCGCCCGCCGTCTCGCCCGGCATGGACTGACCGCTCCGCTGCCGGGCGGACCGGCCGCCGTCGCCGGGGCGGTCTGCCGCGCTGGCGCCAGGCCCTGCCATTGGCGGCGGTCCGCGGCGCGCTCTGCTTCGGCCCGGACCGCGGCCGCCAGGTCACCTACACCAACCCGCACCGGCTGCTCCCCGCCTTCACTCCGGCCGAGCCGCGGACCGCCCTGGACTGGCTGCTCCGCCGCTACCCGCACGCCTACGGCCCGGCCACCCCGGAGCACTTCGCCCACTGGCTGGCCGCCCCCACCCGCTGGGCCGAGCGGCTCTTCACCGACGACCTGGTGCCCGTCCGGCTCGAAGGCGGCACCGCGTGGCTGCCCGCCGACGACACCGACTTCCCGCCCGCCGAGCCGACCGGCCCGCGCCTGCTCCCCTACTTCGACGCCTACACCGTGGGCTGCCACCCCCGCGACCTGCTGTTCCCCGGCCCGGCCGCCACCCGCGCCCTGAACCGCGGCCAGGCCGGCAACGACCCGGTCCTGCTGATCGACGGCACGGTCGCCGGTGTCTGGCACCAACGCCGCACCGGCCGCCGCGTCGACATCACCGTCGAGCCCCTGACCGGACTCACCCGCCGGCACCGCCACGACCTCGACGCCCAGGCCACCCGAATCGGCGAGATCCTGGAGGCCACCCCCACCGTGACCATCGGCCAGGTCACCACCGGCCCCCACGCCTGACCGGGGCATCGAGGCGCCGAACAGAGTGGGGCCGGGCCGGAACAGCCGTGCACAGGAAGTCGGCCGGGCCGACTTCCTGTGCACGGGGCGCGTCTCAGGCCGCCTGGTCGTCCAGCTCGGCGAGGAAGTCCAGGGCCACCGCCCAGGTCCGCTCGGCCGCCTCGGCGTCGTAGTCGGGCAGCTCGGGGTCGGTGTAGACGTGACCGGCGCCCCGGTAGCGGTGGACCTCGACGTCGGCGCCGGCCCGGCGCAGCTGCAGGTACCAGGCGTTCAGCCAGTCCTCGGACTCGAACGGGTCCGGCTCGGCCACGTGCAGCTGGACGGGGATCGAGGTCGCCGCGTCCTCCCGGATGTCCGAGGTGCCGTGCAGCAGGAGCAGGCCGAGCGCCTTCTCGTCGGCCAGCGCGAGGTTCTGGGCGAGCGAGCCGCCGAGCGAGAGGCCGGCGTAGACGAGCGCGGCTCCCGACCCCAGCAGCGGGGCGGCGGCGCCGACGGCCCGGCGCAGCAGCTCGTCACTGCCGAGCTCCTCCTTGTACGCCATGCCCTCCTCGACGTCGTCGAAGGTCTTCCCGTCGAACAGGTCCGGGGTGTGCACGGTGTGCCCGGCGGCGCGCAGCCGGTCGGCGGCGGCGTGGACCGCGGGGCGCAGTCCGTAGACGGAGTGGAGGAGCAGGATCTGGGCCACGGTCGGACTTCCTTGCAGGGCGGGCGGAGACTCCCCCCATCATCGCTCATGGCCACCGGGTGGCCTCGCGCCCGCGCGGCGGTGGCGGAGGCCACGCGTCGGTGAAGCGGCGACGAACAGTCAGTCCGTCCTATGGAGTGGCGCGTTACCGACCGGTAGCCTGTCCGCCGTGACTGACCTTGTCGATGACATGACCGCTGCCCGCCCGCACCGCCGCCAGGTGCTGAAGGCCACCGCGATCGTGGCGGGCGCCGCCGCCCTGCCGCTCGCCCTCGGCTCCGCGGCCTCGGCCGCGACCGCCCCGCAGTTCCTGCACGGCGTCGCCTCCGGCGACCCGCTCCCCGACGGCATCCTGCTCTGGACCCGGGTCACCCCGACCCCCGACGCCGTTCCCGGCTCCGCCACGGGCCCGGCCACCGAGGTCCGCTGGGAGCTCGCCACCGACAAGGGCTTCACCCGGATCGCGGCGAGCGGCACGGTGACCGCCACCGCCGCCTCCGACCACACCGTCAAGGCCGACGTCCGCGGCCTGACCCCGGACACCCTCTACTGGTACCGCTTCACCGCCGGCGCCGCCGTCTCCCCGGTCGGCCGCACCCACACCACCCCGGCCGCCGACGCCGCCCTCTCGCGTCTGCGCCTGGGCGTCGCGTCCTGCGCCAACTGGGAGGCCGGCTACTTCTCCGCCTACCGCCACCTCGCCGCCCGCGGCGACCTGGACGCCTTCCTCTTCCTCGGCGACTACATCTACGAGTACAAGACCGGCGAGTTCTGCGCCCGCGGCTCGGTCGTGCGCCCGCACGCCCCCGCCCACGAGATCCTCACCCTCGCCGACTACCGGACCAGGCACGGCCGCTACAAGACCGACGAGGACCTCCAGGGGCTGCACGCGCAGGTCCCGACCATCGCGATCTGGGACGACCACGAGTTCGCCAACGACGCCTGGTCCGGCGGCGCCGAGAACCACACCCCCGGCACCGAGGGCAACTGGGCCGACCGGATGGCCGCCGCCAAGCAGGCCTACTTCGAGTGGATGCCGGTCCGCCCGTCGATCGCCGGCACCACCTACCGCCGCCTGCGCTACGGCAAGCTCGCCGACTTCCACCTGATGGACCAGCGCTCGTTCCGCTCGGAGCAGGTCAAGGTCGGCAACGGCGACGTCGACTCGGCCGACCGCAGCATCACCGGTCGCGCCCAGATGGACTGGCTGAAGGCCGGGCTCACCGCCTCCGACACCACCTGGCGGCTGATCGGCAACGAGGTGATGATCTCCCCGGTCGCCTTCTTCTCGCTGCCGGACTACCTGCTGCGCCCGCTGGCCAAGCTGCTCGGCCTGCCGGGCGAGGGCCTCGCGGTCAACACCGACCAGTGGGACGGCTACACCCACGACCGCCGCGAGCTGCTCGGCCACCTCAAGACGAACGGCATCACCAACACCGTCTTCCTGACCGGTGACATCCACTCCGCCTGGGCGTCGGACGTCCCCAACGAGGCCGCCACCTACCCGCTCTCGGGCAGCGCGGCCACCGAGTTCGTGGTGACCTCGGTGACCTCGGACAACATCGACGACGTCCTCAAGGTCGCCCCGCAGACCCTCTCGCTGGTGGCGGCCGCGGCGATCAAGTCGGCCAACCCGCACGTCAAGTGGGTCGACCTGGACTCGCACGGCTACGGCGTCCTGGACATCACCCCGAGCCAGACCCAGATGGACTACTACGTCCTCTCCGACCGCACCCGCAAGGACGCCACCACCAAGTGGACGCGCTCCTACCGCACCCGGTCCGGCACCCAGCAGATCGAGCGGGTCTACTCCCCCGTCAAGTAGGCCGCGCCCCGGAGGGGGTACGCCACCCAGGCGTACCCCCTCCGCAGACGCAGGCTCCTCAGGACACCACGTCCTTGCGCGCGAACCTGCGGAACGCCAGCGCCAGCAGCACCACCGCGTAGGAGAGCGACAGCGAGACGCCCTGCACCATGCCGCCCCACTCCAACTGCGGCTGCAGGGCGTCCGCCCAGGCGTACTGCCAGTGCGCGGGAAGCCATTCCCGCAGGTCACCGAGGGCGGTGACGGCGTCCAGCACCCCGGTGACGATCGAGGCGAACACCGCCCCGCCGACCGCGCCCAGCGGCGCGTCGGTCGCGGTGGAGAGCCAGAACGCCAGCGCCGCGATCACGACCTCGCTCAGGAACACGAACGCCACCGCGAGCGCCAACCGCGGCAGTGCCTCCGTCGCCGACAGGGTCGCGCCGGTGGGCAGCTTCAGGTCCCCCCAGCCGTACGCGGCGGTGCCGACCAGCAGCCCGATCGTCGGCAGCAGCACCACGGCCGCCGCCGAGAAGGCCAGCCCCACCACGAACTTGCGGGCCAGCAGTCGGGCCCGGGGCACCGGCGCGGCCAGCAGGTAGCGCAGCGAGGACCAGCTGGCCTCCGAGGCCACGGTGTCCCCGCAGAACAGCGCCACCGGGATCACCAGCAGGAAGCCGGTGCCCATGAAGAGCAGGGTGGTCGCGAAGTTCGGGCCGGAGGCGGTGGCCAGCTCGATGAAGCTGGTCCGGTCGGCCCGCCCCGGCGTGCCGCCGATCTGGAACGCCGCCAGGATCACGAACGGCATCGCGGCCAGCACCCCGCCGATCACCAGGGTGCGCCGGCGCCGCAGCTGGCGCAGGGCCTCGATCCGCAGCGGAAGCGTCCGCCCGGGCCGGTACCCGGGCGCGTGGTCCGGTGAGACGTGGTCCGGTGACACAACGGCGCTCACGCCGCACCTCCGATCAGCGACAGGAACGCGTCCTCCAGCCGGCGGTGCGGTCCGGCCCGCTCCACCGGCACTCCCAGGCGCACCAGCTCGGCCAGCAGTTGGCTGGCCGCCATGCCGTCCAGCCGCACCAGCAGCCCGCCCTCGACCACCTCCACCGAGCCCACGCCGACCACGGCGCCCGCCTTGTCGGCGGCCACCGCCAGCTCCGACGGCCCGAACGAGTCGGGTGTGCCGATCAGCAGGTGCTCGCCCGCGCCGATGATCTCGGCGACGGCGCCCGCCGTGACCAGCCGGCCGCGGTCCATCACCACCAGGTCGGTGCAGCTCTGCTCGACCTCCGCCAGCAGGTGGCTGGAGACGATGACGGTCCGGCCGGCGGCGGCGTAGCGCACCATCACCTCGCGCATCTCGCGGATCTGCGGCGGGTCGAGCCCGTTGGTCGGCTCGTCCAGGATCAGCAGGTCCGGCAGGCCGAGCATGGCCTGCGCGATGGCCAGGCGCTGCCGCATGCCCTGCGAGTAGGTCCGCACCGCCCGGTCCAGCGCCTCGCCGAGCCCGGCGATGGCGAGCGCCTCCGCCAGGTGCGCGTCCGCCTCCGGGCGGCCGGTGGCCTGCCAGTACAGCCGCAGGTTGGCCCGGCCGCTCAGGTGCGGCAGGAACCCGGCGCCCTCGACGAAGGCGCCGACCCGCGACAGCACCGGCGCGCCGGGCCGCACCAGGTGGCCGAAGATCCTGATCTCGCCGGCGTCGGGCCGGATCAGGCCCATCAGCATCCGCAGCGTGGTGGTCTTGCCGGCGCCGTTGGGCCCGAGCAGCCCGAGCACCTGGCCCTGCTCCACCCGGAAGCCCACGTCCCGGACGGCGTACCGGTCGGTGGCGCCCTTGTAGCGCTTGCCGAGGCCGGTGATCTGCAGCGGCACCTCGGCCAGCGCCGGGTCGTAGGCCGGCCCGCGGGCGGTCCGGCCGCGCCGGCGCAGCCGCGGCAGGAGCAGCAGCGCGGCCGCCACCGCGACGGCGATCAGCGGCAGCACCCAGGTCCGGGCCGGCAGCGGGGCGGCCTCGGTGACCAGCTCGGCGACGGTCGGCGCGGTGACCGGGCCGACCAGGGAGACCCGGTAGGTGGCCGGCTCGGCCGGCGAGGCGTACGCCAGGTCGGTCGCGGCGAGCACCAGCCGCAGCCGGTGCCCGGCGGCGAAGGTGTGGTCGACGGTGGGCAGCGCCACCGTGACGGTCCGGCCGCCGGGCGCGTCCGCGCCGGTCACCCGGAGCGGGGCGGACAGCTGCTGCGGCAGGGTCTGCTTGCCGTCCGGCGCGACGTCGTACAGCTTGGCGAAGAGCACCGCGTCCGGCCGGTCGGCCGCGACCTTCACCGTGACCGTCGGCTGCCCGGTCAGGTGCAGTTGCCCGTCCAGCGGCGCCGAGTCGAACCCGGCGTACTGACCGGGGAAGTCGAGCGAGAGCCCGGCCCCGAGCGAGGCGGCCTGGCTGAGCGCGCCGATGCCGGGCAGCGCGGAGATGTTGGGCGGCGCGCCGCCGGGCGGGTTGGCGAAGGTCTGCTCGGCGCCCGCCTTGCCGCCGGTCAGCTCCACCTGCCGCGAGCCGGTGCCCGCCAGGCCGGGGTAGGCGTCGGCGGAGGCGCCGCGCAGCACGGCCTGGAAGCCGGTGGAGTCCACCCCGCCGGTGCGGGTCACCCGGAACGCCGGCCCGGTGGAGCCGGCCGGGTCCTGCCCGGCCGGCTCCTTCAGGTACCGGTCGAACCAGGCCCCGACCCGGTCGTCCACCCGGGCGCTGGTGTCGGTGCCGCCGTCGTGCCCGCCGGCGAACCAGTCCACCGCGACCGGCGCGCCGTTGGCCGCGACCGCCCGGGCGATCGCATCGCCCTGGTCGAGCGGGAACAGCGAGTCCTGCTGGCCCTGGACGACCAGGGTGGGCGCCTTGAGCCGCCCGGCCACCGAGGACGGGCTGGAGCGGTCCAGCAGGGCCACGGCCTCCGGATCGGCGTGACCGGCGGTCGCCACCCGGTCGTACATCCGGCAGAGCTCGTCCAGGAAGCGGCCGCAGCCGACCGTCGCGTCCGCCGAATCGCCCGGGGCCTGCTGCGGCCCGGTGCCACCGCGCGGGGCCTCGCCCGAGGGGCCGAGGTCCCCCGCCGAGCCGGTGGTGAAGAAGATGCCGGCCCAGAGCTTCTTGAACACGCCGTCCACCGCGCCCGAGCCCCGCACGCCCTGCGGGAACAGCGCGTCGGCCAGGTTCCACCAGGTGATCTGGCTGGCCACCGCGTCGATCCGGCTGTCGTACGCGGAGCCGAGCAGCGACACCGCCCCGCCGTACGAGGCACCGGTGATGCCGACCCGCGGGTCGCCCGGCCCGTCGAGGCGCACCTCGGGCCGCTGGGCCAGCCAGTCGACCAGGTGCCGGACGTCCTCGACCTCGCGGTCGGGGGCGTTGAGGCCGATCCGGCCGCCGGAGCGGCCGAAGCCGCGCGCCGACCAGGTCAGCACCGCGTAGCCCTGCCGGGCGAGCTGCTGGGCGCGCTCGCGCTCACCCTCCTTGGAACCGCCGAAGCCGTGGGCGAGCAGGACCGCCGGGCGGGGACCCGTCCCGGTCGTGAAGAACGAGGTGTCCAGCTGGACCGAGGCGTCGCTGCCGGGCGTCTCCGGCATGCTGAGGAAACGATCCTCCTGCCGGACGGGCTCGTCCCCGCCGGCGGCCACCGCCACCGCCGTGCCGACTCCGGCCACCACCACCAGGGCCACCGCCGCGGCCAGCACTCTTCGTCCGACAGCCGTTCCGCGGCCGCGCCACCGACGCCACGCCCCACCGAGCTCCATGGTCGGTGATCGTATCCGCCGTGCCGGTAGGCGTCCGATAAGGCCGCCCGGGCCGGGCCGCGCCGAGACGCCCGATTCATCCGGCTATGCCCGGGTATCGTCCGCCCGTCCCGCCCCGTCCCGCCCCACTGCCCGACGACGAGGTGCCTGCGCTCCGGCCGCTGATCGCCCTGCTCGCCGCCGCCCCGCGGGAGCGGATCCACCGGCACGACGACGGCCCGCACCACCTGGTGCCGCTGTTCCTGCTCGGCTCCGTCGGCCGGCTCACCGTCCGGGTGGTGGCGGCCGGCCTGGAGGCGGCGTTCAGCCGCGACGAGCCGGCGCCGACGACTGCGCACGGAGGAGCACCCCGGTCCCGGCGCGACCCGGGACCGGACCGGCCCTAGAGCACCCGGGTCATGGTCCGGTGCGGGATCCCGGCGTCGTCGTAGACCGGCCCCTCCGCCGTGTAGCCGAGCCGCTCGTAGAAGCCCAGCGCCTGCACCTGCGCGTGCAGCTCGACCTCACGGGCGCCCCGCCCGCGTCCGGCCGCCTCGACGGCGCGGACCAGCTCGGCGCCCAGCCCGGTACCGCGCGCCGCCTTCACCACCGCGAGCCGGCCGAGCAGCACCCGGCCCGCCGTCCCGCCGGTGAGGGCGAGCGCCTGCGGGCCGTGGATCAGCCGGGCGGTGCCGAGCGGCTCGCCCTCCGGTCCGACCGCCAGCAGGTGCTCGGAGGTCGCGTCGAGGTCGTCGTACTCCAGTTCCTCGGGCACGCCCTGCTCGGCGATGAACACCTCGTGCCGGACGCCCCGCACCAGTGCCAGGTCGTCCGCGCCCTCGGCCACCCGGATCCGCGCCGCGAAGGAGCTCATGTCAGCTCTCCGCCGAGATGATGTCCAGCGCCCTGCGCAGGTCCTCGGGGTACTCGCTGCCGAACTGCACCCACTCGCCGTCGGCCGGGTGCTCGAAGGCGAGCGAGACCGCGTGCAGCCACTGCCGGGTCAGCCCGAGCCGCTTGGCCAGCGTCGGGTCGGCGCCGTAGGTCAGGTCGCCCACGCAGGGGTGGCGCAGCGCCGACATGTGCACCCGGATCTGGTGGGTCCGGCCGGTCTCCAGCTTGATGTCCAGCAGCGAGGCGGCCCGGTAGGCCTCGATGAGGTCGTAGTGGGTGACGGAGGGCTTGCCCTCCTGGATGACCGCCCACTTCCAGTCGGAGCTGGGGTGGCGCCCGATCGGCGCGTCCACGGTGCCGCTCATCGGGTCCGGGTGGCCCTGCACCAGCGTGTGGTACTTCTTCTCGGTCACCCGGTCGTGGAACTGGCGCTTGAGGTCGGTGTAGGCGCGCTCGGACTTGGCGACCACCATCAAACCGGAGGTGCCCACGTCGAGCCGGTGCACGACGCCCTGGCGCTCGGCGGCGCCCGAGGTGGAGATCCGGTAGCCGGCCGCGGCTAGGCCGCCGATCACGGTCGGACCGGTCCAGCCGGGGCTGGGGTGGGCGGCGACGCCGACCGGCTTGTCGACGAGCACGATGTCCTCGTCGTCGTGGACGATGCGCATGCCCTCGACATGCTCGGCGACGATCCGCACGGGCGCGGCGGGGGCCGGGATCTCGACCTCCAGCCAGGAGCCGGCGGTGACCCGGTCCGACTTGCCGGCCAGGGCGCCGTCGAGCGTCACCTTGCCGTCGGCTGCCAACTCGGCGGCCTTCGTCCGGGAGAAACCGAACATCCGGGCGAGGGCGGCGTCGAGACGCTCGCCCTCCAGGCCGTCGGGTACGGGGAGGCTGCGGATCTGCGCTGCGGTACTCACCCGTACGAGTATGCCGGACGCGGGAGCCGCCCCTTACGCGGTCGGGCCGGGCCGGTCCCCGTCGGCGTCGCCCCCGGCCGCCCCGTCCTTGCCGCCCGCGCCCTTGCCGGCCGGCTGGTGGACGGTGCCGTCCGGGTTGCTGCCGCGGAAGGAGAGCAGCACCACCAGGATGCCGCCGCAGACGATCGCCGAGTCGGCGAGGTTGAAGACGGCGAAGTGCTGGACGGAGATGAAGTCCACGACGTGGCCGCGGAAGGCGCTCGGCGAGCGGAACAGCCGGTCGGTCAGGTTGCCCAGCGCCCCGCCGAGCAGCAGCCCGAGCGCGATCGCCCAGGGGAGGCTGTACAGCCGGCGGGCGATCCGCCAGATGACCACGATGACCGACGCCGCGATCACGGTGAAGACGATGGTCAGCGCCTGGCCCATGCCGAACGCGGCGCCGGAGTTGCGGATCACCTGGAAGGTCACCACGTCGCCGATCACCTTGATCGCCGCGTGGTTCTCCAGGCGGGCGACCACCAGCAGCTTGGTCCCCAGGTCGATCAGGAAGGCGACCAGCGCGACGCCCAGCAGGACACCGATCCGCCGGCGCCCCTTCGGTGCCTCCTGCTCGACCGGAGCGGTCACCTCACCGGGCTCGGCCACGGCCTCCTCCAGGGCTTCGGCGGGGGTCGGGACGGACTCGTCCCGCGTCTGGGGGGAACCTTGCGTACTGATGATCCGCTCCGCTGCCGATGAGGGTCCCCCGGGGCCGAAGACCGGGGGAGAGTGGGCCGGTGGTCGCCGACCTCGACGAGTCAGGCGACGTTACGGGGTCGAGCGTACGGCAAGCCCGACCCCCCGCGTCGCCCCGGTCAGCGGCGTTCCTGCTTGGCCTTGCACTGGACGCAGAGCGTCGCCCGGGGGAAGGCCTGCATGCGGGCCTTGCCGATGGCCTGGCCGCAGGACTCGCAGGTCCCGAAGCCGACGCCCTCCAGCCGGCCCAGGGCCCGCTCGACCTGCGCGAGGCTGTCCCTGGCGTTGTTCGCCAGCGCCAGCTCGCTCTCCCGCGAGATGTTCTTCGTACCGGCGTCGACCTGGTCGTCGCCGGCTCCGTCGTTGGAGTCCCGCATCAGCCCGGTGATCGCGGCCTCGGCGGCGCCGATCTCGTTCTGCAGCCGGTCCAGCTCACTGATCAGCTCGGCGTGCAGTTCGTGCACCTCCTGCGAGGTCCACGGGTCCTCGCCCGGGCGGACGGGAAGCTCGGCCGGGTCCACGGCCTCCGCGCCGCCGCCGCGGACCGCCGCGGCGGGGGTGCGGGTGCGGCCGGGGGCCACGAGCGCGGAATCGTTGCTGGTCTTGTGCCGTGCGGTAGTGGTCACGGTCCCCTCCCCTGGTTCGCCTGCCACGGCCTTGCGGGCCCGCTTGGTGGCGGTACCCGCGCCGGTTGCCTCATCAGCCATGGCTTCGACCCCATCTACGAACGAATCGAGCCGCCGGTTCCCGGCGGCCTCCAGTGCCGGAACGATAATCCCCATCAAAACCGGTCACAACATGACATACCGACGCCTCACCATGATCCCACCCAGGCAGCCGTCACAACCGCCCCGCCCCGCGCGCTGACCTGAGTTGTGCCCAGAACACCCCCGCCTAACCGCCTCCGCGCGCCGTCGCGGCGGCGGACAAACCGACTTGCGGCTGCCGATAGACTGGGCCGGCAAGGCGCAGATGGGACGAGTACCGACGTACGCAGCCACCAGCGACCCGGGGACGGTGCGAGCCCGGGGGTGTGCGCGGCGGGAAGATCACCCCGGAGCCGCCGGAAGAACGGCCGCTGGTCAGCCCAGCGGCCCGGTAGAACCGGCAGCAAGCCCAAACAAGAGGGTCGCAGCAGCACCGCGGCCAAGGAGGGTGGTACCGCGGGGCGGCTCGCCGTCTCGTCCCTCCGTCGGATCCAGCCGATATCCGCCGGAGGTTTGACACCGCGATGACCACCTACAACGCCGTCCCCGCGCAGGTGGACCTGCCTGCCCTCGAACACCAGATCCTCTCGTTCTGGCAGGACAGCAAGATCTTCCAGCGCAGCCTGGAGCAGTCCGAGGGCCGCCCCGAGTGGGTGTTCTACGAGGGCCCGCCGACCGCCAACGGCATGCCCGGCGCCCACCACATCGAGGCCCGCGTCTTCAAGGACGTCTTCCCCCGCTACCGGACGATGAAGGGCTACCACGTCGCCCGCAAGGCCGGCTGGGACTGCCACGGCCTCCCCGTCGAGCTGGCCGTCGAGAAGGAGCTGGGCTTCTCCGGCAAGCAGGACATCGAGGCGTACGGCATCGCCGAGTTCAACGCCAAGTGCCGCGAGTCGGTGACCCGCCACACCGACGCCTTCACCGAGCTCACCACCCGGATGGGCTACTGGGTCGACCTCGACGACGCCTACCGGACGATGGACCCGTCCTACGTCCAATCGGTCTGGTGGTCGCTCAAGCAGATCTTCGACAAGGGCCTGCTGGTCCAGGACCACCGGGTCGCCCCCTGGTGCCCGCGCTGCGGCACCGGCCTGTCCGACCACGAGCTGGCCCAGGGCTACGAGACCGTCGTCGACCCCTCGGTCTTCGTCCGCTTCCCGCTCACCTCCGGCCCGCTGGCCGGCGGGGCCGCGCTGCTGGTCTGGACGACCACGCCGTGGACCCTGGTCTCGAACACCGCCGCCGCCGTCCACCCCGAGGTCACCTACGTGGTGGCCACCGACGGCACCGAGCGGCTGGTCGTCGCGGAGCCGCTGCTGGCCAAGGCGCTCGGTGAGGGCTGGGAGGCCACCGGCGAGTCGTTCACCGGCGCCGAGATGGAGCGCTGGGCGTACCGCCGCCCCTTCGACCTGGTCGAGATCGAGGACGCGCACTACGTCCTCAACGCCGACTACGTCACCACCGAGGACGGCACCGGCATCGTCCACCAGTCCCCCGCCTTCGGCGCGGACGACCTCGCGACCTGCCGCCGCTACGGCCTGCCGGTGGTCAACCCGGTGCTCGCCGACGGCACCTTCGCGCCCGAGGTCCCGCTGGTCGGCGGCCAGTTCTTCAAGAAGGCCGACGAGGCCCTGGTCGCGGACCTCCAGGAGCGCGGCCTGCTCTTCCGCCACCTGCCGTACGAGCACAGCTACCCGCACTGCTGGCGCTGCCACACCGCGCTGCTCTACTACGCGCAGCCGTCCTGGTACATCCGGACCACCGCCGTCAAGGACGCGATGATCCGCGAGAACGAGTCCACCAACTGGTTCCCGGAGACGGTCAAGCACGGCCGCTTCGGCGACTGGCTGAACAACAACATCGACTGGGCGCTCAGCCGCAACCGCTACTGGGGCACCCCGCTGCCGATCTGGCGCTGCGAGGAGAACCACCTCACCTGCGTCGGCTCGCTGGCCGAGCTCTCCGAGCTGACCGGCACCGACCAGAGCGGCCTGGACCCGCACCGCCCGTACATCGACGACGTCACCTTCGCCTGCCGCGAGTGCTCCGGCACCGCCACCCGGGTGCCCGAGGTGATCGACGCCTGGTACGACTCCGGCTCGATGCCCTTCGCCCAGTACGGCTACCCGTACCAGAACAAGGAGCTCTTCGAGAAGCGCTACCCGGCGCAGTTCATCTCGGAGGCGATCGACCAGACCCGCGGCTGGTTCTACACGCTGATGGCCGTCGGCACCCTGGTGTTCGACCGGAGCAGCTACCAGAACGTCGTCTGCCTGGGCCACATCCTGGCCGAGGACGGCCGCAAGATGTCCAAGCACCTGGGCAACATCCTGCAGCCGATCCCGCTCATGGACCAGCACGGCGCGGACGCGGTGCGCTGGTTCATGGCGGCCGGCGGTTCGCCCTGGTCGGCCCGCCGGGTCGGCCACGGCACCATCCAGGAGGTGGTCCGCAAGACCCTCCTCACCTACTGGAACACCGTCGCCTTCCAGGCCCTGTACGCCCGCACCTCCGGCTGGGCGCCGTCCGCGAGCGACCCGGCCCCGGCGGCGCGGCCGCAGCTGGACCGCTGGGTGCTCTCCGAACTGAACACCCTGGTCCGCGAGGTCGACGCGGCCTTCGAGGCGTACGACACCCAGCGCGCCGGCAAGCTGCTCTCCGGCTTCGTCGACGACCTCTCCAACTGGTACGTCCGCCGCGGCCGCCGCCGCTTCTGGCAGGGCGACGCCGCCGCGCTCGCCACCCTGCACGAGGCGCTGGAGACGGTCACCCGGCTGATGGCCCCGCTGACGCCGTTCATCACCGAGCGGGTCTGGCAGGACCTCGTCGTCCCGGTCGCCCCGCAGGCCCCGGCCTCGGTCCACCTGGCGGGCTGGCCGGAGGCGGACGAGGCGCTGATCGACGCCGACCTCTCGCGCCACATGGCGCTGGTGCGCCGGCTGGTCGAGCTGGGCCGGGCCACCCGCGCCGAGTCCGGTGTGAAGACCCGTCAGCCGCTCTCCCGCGCGCTGATCGCCGCCCAGGGCTGGGAGGAGCTGCCGGCCGACCTGCGCGCGCAGATCGCCGAGGAGCTCAACGTCTCCACCCTGGAGTCGCTGGCCGAGGTCGGCGGCTCGCTGGTCGACACCACCGCCAAGGCGAACTTCCGGGCGCTCGGCAAGCGCTTCGGCAAGGGCGTGCAGGACGTGGCCAAGGTGGTCGCGGCCGCCGACGCCGCGGTGCTCGCCGCCGAGCTGCGCGCCACCGGCAGCACCGGGGTGGAGCTGAACGGCGAGCGGATCGAGCTGGGCCCGGACGAGGTGATCATCACCGAGACCCCGCGCGAGGGCTGGGCGGTCGCCAACGAGTCCGGTGCCACCGTCGCCCTCGACCTGGCCATCACCCCGGAGCTCAAGCGCCTCGGCATCGCCCGCGACGCGATCCGGCAGATCCAGGAGGCCCGGAAGAACTCCGGCCTGGAGGTCTCCGACCGGATCGTGCTGCGCTGGCAGGCCGCCTCCGACGAGACCACCGAGGCGATCACCGAGCACGGCCCGCTGGTCGCCGAGGAGGTGCTGGCCACCGACTTCGCGGCGGGCGCCGCCGACTGGGAGTCCGAGACCTTCTCGGACGAGGGCCTCGGCCTGACCTTCCGGCTCCGCAAGGCCTGACCCGCACGGCCTGACCAGCAAGGCCCGACCCGTCGGGCCCGACCCGCACGGCGAAGCCGCCGCCGCCCCACCCGGGGTGGCGGCGGCTTCGCCGTCTCCGGAGCCCGCGCCCCGGCGCCCGGTCGCACCGGCGCTCACCCGGGGGCGGGCGCACAGACGAGGGCGCCCCCGTCATGACCCGGAAGTCACGGCAGGGGCGCCCTCGAAATGCCTGGCTACAACCTCAGTTGTCGCCGTCCTCGTCGATCAGGAAACCGCG
Organism: Kitasatospora sp. NPDC059973; assembly: GCF_042737525.1. NCBI lineage: Bacteria > Bacillati > Actinomycetota > Actinomycetes > Kitasatosporales > Streptomycetaceae > Kitasatospora > Kitasatospora sp. NPDC059973. Next base: position 47,473 of record NZ_JBHWUI010000007.1, read on the forward strand.
CATCGGCGCCGGCGCCTGCTGCATCGGCTGCGGCGGCTGCGGGCGGACGGCGGCCATCGGCTGCGTCATCCCGGCCGGCTGCATCTGCGAGGCACCGGAGTTGCCACCGGAGGACTGCCCGCCGAAGCTCGGCGCACCGTTGTTGCCGCCGAAGGAGCTCTGGCCGCCGAACGAGGGCTGGTTCCCGCCGAAGGACGGCTGGTTGCCACCGAAGCTCGGAGCACCCCCGCTCATCGCGGACGCACCGGCCGGAGCCATCGACGACGCGGCCGGCGGCAGCGAGGCGGTGGCCGGGATGCGCGGCGGAGCGAGCGAGTCGTCCGCCTGCGACTCCAGCTGGCGCAGCTGGGTCTCCAGGTAGGACTTCAGACGCGTGCGGTACTCACGCTCGAACGCCCGCAGGTCCTCGACCTTGCGCTCCAGCGTGGCCCGCGCGGACTCCAGGGAGCCCATCGCGACGCGGTGCTTCTCCTGCGCGTCCCGCTCCAGGGCGTCGGCCTTGGCACGGGCGTCGCGCTCCAGACCCTCGGCCCGGCTGCGCGCCTCGCCGACGATCTTGTTGGCCTCGGAACGGGCCTCCGAGATCGCCTGGTCCGCGGTCTGCTGGGCGAGCGCCAGCACGCGGGCCGCGCTGTCGCCGCCGGGGCCCTGCTGCTGCTGCATCGGAGCGCCCATCGGGCCGCCCATCTGCTGCGGCTGGCCCATCGGGCCGCCCATCTGCTGCATCTGCTGCTGGCCCATGCCCTGGCCCATCGGGTTGCCCATCTGCTGCGGGCCACCCGGACCGCCCATGGGCTGGAGCATCTGACCGCCCATCGGCTGCACCAGCTGCTGCTGGCCGCCCATGGTCTGGTTCATCTGCTGCTGCTGGCCGCCCATCGGGCCGCCCTGGCCGGACGGGAGCTGCGGGGCACCGGACGGCAGGCCGAGGGGCTGGTTGCCCATCTGCTGCTGCTGCTGCGGGCCGCCCATCTGCTGCGGACCGCCCATCTGCTGCGGACCGGGGCCCTGCTGCTGCCCGGGCACCGGCGGGCCGGATATGGCGGCCGGCACCGGGGCGCCGGGACGCGAGTCCTGCGGCGGCTCCTTGCGCATGTTGGCCTGGTTCTGCGCGGCGGCACGGGTCGCGGCGGCCAGCTTGGCGCGCAGGTCCTCGTTCTCGCGGAGGAGGCGGGTCAGCTCCGCCTCGACCTCGTCGAGGAAGGCATCGACCTCGTCCTCGTCATAGCCTTCGCGCAGGCGGACGGTCGTGAACTGCTTGTTCCGAACGTCCTCGGGGGTCAATGGCATCTCTTCACCTCAACGTGATCGTCGGCACACCGGCATCCTGTCGCATCGCTCACCTACGACTAGGGCCGCACAAGCGAGATCAGGACATACACAATGATCATCAGTACGAAGAAGGACAGGTCGAGCGCCACGCCCCCGAGACGCAACGGCGGAATGAACCGCCGAAGAAGCTTGAGCGGCGGATCCGTGACAGTGTACGTGGCCTCCAGGACCAGGACCATGGCCTTGCCGGGCCGCCACGAACGTGCGAACTGGAAGACCCAGTCCATCACCAGCCGCACAAGCAGGAACACCAGGAAGACGGTCAGCGCGTAATAGAGCACCGCCCACACGATCCCCATCGCGCTTCCCTCTCCCCGGTTCTCGGCCCTTCGGCCGTGCCGCCTGTCACTAACTCACTGTCGATCAGATCCACACGTAGAGTCGTGGCCGGGTCAGCTCTGGTTGAAGAACCCACCCTCGGCGATCCGAGCCTTGTCCTCCGCCGTGACATCGACGTTAGCAGGCGACAGCAGGAACACCTTCTGTGTCACGCGCTCGATACTGCCGTGCAGACCGAAGACGAGTCCAGCGGCGAAGTCTACGAGCCGCTTGGCATCGGTGTCGTCCATCTCGGTGAGATTCATGATCACCGGGGTCCCGCCACGGAACTGTTCCCCGATCGTACGGGCCTCGTTGTAGGTCCGGGGGTGCAGCGTGGTGATGCGGTAGGGCTCTCGTTCGTTCACTACCTTGGGCATGATCACCGGGGCGCTCTTCTCCAGGTTGTGGCGGCGTTCGGGTGTGATGGACGACACTGGGGCCATCCTCGGGGTCTCCTGGCGGATCGGGACCGCGGCCGGCACCGGCTGCGGCGTGATCGAGGAGACCGGGGCGGGTGCCGCGGCGGGCCGGGGGATGTCCTCCGTCCGCCCCGTTCGGATCGGCTCGGGGTCCGCGTCGTAGTCGTCGTCGGGGTCGTACCCCTGGCCGTCGTACGTCTCGTCCTCCACGAGGCCGAGGTAGACCGCCATCTTGCGCATTGCGCCGGCCATGCTCCTGTCTCCTCCGCTCATGCCCACCTCGCTGTCCGCTCGGTGGTCGCTTCGCGAACGCGCGCCTCTCGATGGTCGCTCGCCCTGCCCGCTCCGTGGTGGACCGGCTCCGTACCGACGGCCGGGCCGTCCGGCCCCGACTGCGGATTCCGCGGTCCGCCCACGACGAGCCGACGGGCCGACGGCCGGTCAGAACTCGTGGGTGGGGGCCGCGGAGCTACGATCCACGGTTCGCCAGCGCTCTGGAAAGCTGCTAGCTTCTGTCCTATTTTGTCCTGCAGTCTGATCTACTACCCGGTGACGTTACCCGAGGGGTGACCGCACTCCGAGTACCGCCGTTCCGACGCGCACGTGTGTCGCCCCGGCGGCAACGGCCTGCTCCAGGTCACCGCTCATTCCTGCGGAAACCATGGTGGCAGCAGGATGGGCCGCCCGTACGGCGGTTGCGATTTCCGTCAACCGCTCGAAGGCCCGGGCCGGATCGCCGGCGAGCGGACCGGAGAGCGGAGCGACGGTCATCACACCGTCCAGTCGCAGCCCGGGCGCGTCGGCGATCGCGTCGGCCAGCGCCTCGACCTCCGACGGGGTCGCCCCGGCCCGGCCCTCGCCCTCGCCGTGCTCCTTCTCCAGCGCGACCTGCACCAGGCAGCCGAGCTCAGGCCGCTCGGCCTTGAGCACCGCCGCGGAGAGCGACTCCACCAGCCGCGGCCGGTCCACCGAGTGCACGTGGTTCGCGTACCGGACCACCGAGCGGACCTTGTTGGTCTGCAGCTGGCCGACGAAGTGCCAGTCCAGCGGAAGGTTTCTGCACTGCTCCGCCTTGGGCGCCGCGTCCTGGTCGCGGTTCTCCGCGACGTCGGTGACGCCCAGTGCGGCCAGCAGTGCGCTGTCCTGCGCCGGGTAGGTCTTGGTGACGACGATCAGCCGCACCTCGTCACGCGCCCGCCCCGCGGCCGCGCAGGCGTCGGCGATCCGGCGTTCGACCACGTCGAGGTTGGTCCCGAGTTCCTCGTACCGGGCCCGCTGGCCCGGCGTCAGGGCGGCGAGGAAATCCGCACCGCCCGGGAACGGTCCGTAGATGTCGTTCGTCATGAGTGATCAGAGCCCAACCAGACGTAGCTCGCGAGCCGGCCCGTGCGCTGCTCGCGGCGATAGGAGTAGTGATCGGCGGATTCGAGGGTGCAGACCGATGATCGCACCAACTCGGTGACGCCCGCAGCGGTCAGCTGCGCCGCCACTCCCTCCGGCACGTCCAGGGCCGGGGTGCCCCAGGAGGTCTCGGCGTGCGCGGCCGGCACCAGCCGGGCCACCTCCGCACGCAGTTCCGCCGGCACCTCGTAGCAGCGGCCGCAGACCGCGGGCCCGGTCGCGGCGGTGATCCGCCCCGGCTCGGCGCCCAGCTCCACCATCGCCCGGACCGCCGCCGGCACCACCCCGGCCGCGAGCCCGGGCCGGCCCGCGTGGGCCGCGCCCACCACGCCCGCCACCGGATCGGCCAGCAGGACGGGCGTGCAGTCCGCGGTCAGCACCGCCAGCGCCAGCGGCCGGTCGGTGACCACCGCGTCGACGGTCGGCGCCTCCCCCGCGGACTGGCGCCGCGTCACCACGGCCACCTCCGCGCCGTGGACCTGGTTCATCCAGACCACGTCCGCCGGGTCGAGGCCCAGCGCGCCGGCCGCGATCGCCCGGTTGCGCCGGACGGCGGCCGGGTCGTCCCCCACCGCGCCGCCGAGGTTCAGCTCCCCGTACGGCGAAGTGCTCACCCCGCCCCACCGGTCGGTGAAGGCGAAGTGAGCACCGTTGCGTACTGCGTGATCGACCACTGCTTACTTCAGGAAGTCCGGCACGTCGAGCTCCTCGGCGGGGCTCTCCACGTACGGCTGGCGGGCCGGCTGCACCTGCGGCGGCACCGGAGCGGCGGTCGTGGTGGCCGGGCTCTCCGTCGAACGCGCCGGGGCGTCGCCCTCGGAGCGGGCCGTCACCGACCCGATGCTCCCGTACGAGGGCCGGGTCGCCGGACGCTCGGGGGCGGCCGGCGGCGGCGTGGCCGGGGTGGCCTTGACCACCGGGTCGCGGACGATCGCCGGGGGCTGGCCGCCGTCGAAGCCGGCCGCGATCACGGTGACCCGCACCTCGTCGCCGAGCGCGTCGTCGATCACCGCACCGAAGATGATGTTGGCCTCGGGGTGCGCGGCCTCGCTGACCAGCTGGGCGGACTCGTTGATCTCGAACAGGCCGAGGTCGGAGCCGCCGGAGATGGAGAGCAGCACGCCGCGGGCGCCGTCGATCGAGGCCTCCAGCAGCGGCGAGGAGATCGCCATCACGGCGGCCGCCTTGGCGCGGTCCTCGCCCCGGGCCGAACCGATGCCCATGAGCGCCGAACCGGCCTCCGACATGACGGACTTGACGTCCGCGAAGTCGAGGTTGATCAGACCGGGGGTGGTGATCAGGTCGGTGATGCCCTGGACGCCGGAGAGCAGCACCTGGTCGGCGGAGCGGAACGCGTCCAGCACGCTGACCTGGCGGTCCGAGATGGACAGCAGGCGGTCGTTGGGGATCACGATGAGGGTGTCGACCTCTTCGCGCAGGCCGGCGATGCCGTCCTCGGCCTGGTTCGCGCGGCGACGGCCCTCGAAGGTGAAGGGGCGGGTGACCACGCCGATGGTCAGCGCGCCGAGCGAGCGGGCGATGTTGGCGACGACCGGCGCGCCGCCCGTGCCGGTACCACCGCCCTCGCCCGCGGTCACGAAGACCATGTCGGCCCCCTTGAGGACCTCCTCGATCTCCTCGCGGTGGTCCTCGGCGGCCTTGCGGCCGACCTCGGGGTTGGCGCCGGCGCCGAGGCCCCGGGTGAGTTCACGGCCCACATCGAGCTTGACGTCGGCGTCGCTCATCAGGAGGGCCTGCGCATCGGTGTTGATCGCGATGAACTCGACGCCCTTGAGACCGACCTCGATCATCCGGTTGATGGCGTTGACACCACCGCCGCCGATGCCGACAACCTTGATGACTGCGAGGTAGTTCTGCGGTGCTGCCACGTCGAAGGCCTCTCGCCTCGAATTTCCGGGTCGGCCGGCCCCCTGTGGGGTGCCGTACCGACGGATGTCGATGGGTAGGGAGCCTGGTTTCTGACTGAATGTCCGAAATGCCGACCGCCGACCCCAACCCTAAACTTGACGTTTAGGGTTAGTGCTGTGCCTCCGTCACATCACCAGGAAGCACAGTCTGGTGACACAGGACACTAGGTGGCCCCGGGCACGTGTTTCAACGAACACGCCGAGCTTCCCTTTTTCTTTTGAGCCTATGTGATCATCAAGCAGCTTATGAAACCGGGGTGACCACCAAGGGTCGGGCCGTCACCGAAAGGCGTCAACCCCTCCCCCAGGGAGAGAACCTACCGGATCATCCCGACACCGCCGGCGCGTCCGGCGCACTGACGTCGAAGTTCGTACCCTTCTGACTCATCAGTGCCACCAGCACCCGGGCTTTTCGATCGATCTGGTCCGGACTCCCCCAGCGGACCGTGGCACCCCCGCTGAGCTGCAGCTGGATGTCGTCGTAGGAGTGCACCAGCACCGCCCCGGCCCGCTGCCGGACCTCGGCGGGCAGCCCGGCGGCGACCGCCACCGCCCCCTGGACCAACTGCGGACGGGACATCACCCCGGCCGCGTCGTTCGCCTGCTGACTGAGCCGCAGTTCGACCACCGGCACTCCGGCCGGGGCGGCGTCCTCGGTGGCGAAGCTCACGCCACCTGCGTCCACCTGGGTGAATCTGCCGTCGTCCCCCTTGACGGCGGCCACCGCGGTGCGCTGGGTGATCTTCACCCGCAGGGTGTGCGGCCAGCCCCGCCAGACCTCGGCCCGGGCCACCCGCGGGATCGCCTCCACCCGCCGGGTGGCGGCGTCCAGGTCGACCCGGGCCAGCGGGCCGGCGCCGACCGTGCCGATCGCCGCGCGAACCTGGTCGACCGTCAGCCGGTCGTCCTGCACCCCCTGCACCGCGACGCTGCGCACGTCCAGGGCCGAGGAGAGGAAGACCAGCCAGGCCAGCCCGCCCAGCACCGAGGCGCCGAGCGCGGCCAGCACCGCGATGCCCCGCCGGGAGAGCCGGAGCCGGGGCGAGTACTCCTCGTCCCCGAACTCCACCTCCTCCCGCGGGTACCCCCGGCCGGAGGCCGGGGGCTGATCGGCGGGCCGACCGTCAGCCACGGCGGCGGCCACCCCTGGCGGCCTCGATCGCTTCGTAGACCATGCCGACCAGCAGGTCGTCGGCGTCCCGGCGGCCGAACTCGGCGGCGGCCCGGCTCATGTCCCAGAGCCGCTGCGGGTCGGTGAGCACCGGCAGGACGTTCTGCAGGACCCACTCCGGGGTCAGTTCCGCGTCGTCGACCAGCAGCCCGCCGCCGGCCTTGACCATCGGCTGGGCGTTCAGCCGCTGCTCGCCGTTGCCGATCGGCAGCGGGACGAAGGCGGCCGGCAGGCCCACCGCCGCCAGCTCGGCCACCGTCATGGCGCCGGCCCGGCAGAGCATCAGGTCGGCGGCGGCGTACGCGAGGTCCATCCGGTCCACGTACGGCACGGCGCGGTAGGGCGGCATCCCGGGGATGTCGTCCACCTGCGGCAGCTCGTTCTTCGGCCCGACCGCGTGCAGGATCTGCACGCCGTACTGCTGGAGCCGGGGCGCGATGGCGGTGACGGTCTCGTTGAGCCGGCGGGCGCCCTGCGAGCCGCCGGAGACCAGCAGCGTGGGCAGCCGCTGGTCGAGGCCGAAGTAGTGCCGGGCCTCCGGCCGGGCCGCGTTGCGGTCCAGGGTGGCGATGGTCCGGCGCAGCGGGATGCCGATGTACCGGGAGTCGCGCAGCTTGCTGTCCGGCGTGGAGACGGCGACGAAGTCGCTGTACCGGGCACCGATCTTGTTGGCCAGGCCGGGCCGGGCGTTGGCCTCGTGGACCACGATCGGCACCCCGGCCCGCTTGGCGGCCAGGTAGGCCGGCATCGCGACGTAGCCGCCGAAGCCGACCACGACGTCCGCCTTGACCCGCTCGATGATCTCCTGGGCGGCCCGGACGGTGCCGCGCAGCCGGCCCGGGACGGTGATCAGCTCGGGGGTGGGCTTGCGGGGCAGCGGAACGGCCGGGATCAGCTCCAGGTGGTAGCCCCGCTCGGGCACCAGCCGGGTCTCCAGGCCGCGCTCGGTGCCCAGGGCGGTGATCCCGATGGACGGGTCGTGCCTGCGGAGGGCGTCCGCGAGGGCGAGGGCCGGCTCGATGTGACCGGCGGTCCCCCCGCCGGCGAGTACGACATGCACCGAAATTCACCGCTCCCTGCGTGCCGGCACCGGGGCCGGGCGCGCTGTGGTTCGTCGTCGTGGCAGCACCCGGGCCAGTCGTCTCCTGATCCGGGAGTTCTTGCTCCGGGCGGCCAGGGCCGCCTTCGCGCCCGAGGTGCTGCGCGCGAGGCACAGCAGCACACCGATCACGGACATGGCCGACAGCATGGCGGAACCGCCGTAGGAGAACAGCGGGAGCGGGACGCCCGCGATGGGCAGCAGTCCCAGTGCCGACCCCAGGTTGATCACGGCCTGCGCCATGATCCACGTGGTGGCGGCCCCCGCGGCGTACCTGACGAAGGGGTCCTTCGTACCGATGGCCACACGGATACCCGCGTAGCCTAGTGCCGCGAAGAGACCGATCACCGACAGCGTCCCCACCAGACCCAGTTCCTCGCCCGTCGTGGCGAAGATGAAGTCGGTGTGCGCCTCCGGGAGCTGGCCCCATTTCTCGACGCCGGCGCCGAGGCCGGAACCGAACAGACCGCCCAGTCCGAACGAGTACACCCCGTGCAGCGCCTGGAAGCACGCGCCGGCCGGGTCGAGCTTGGTCACCCCGATGCAGGAGAGCCGTTCGGCCCGGTGCGGGACGGTGACCACCAGGGCGGTGCAGACCACGACGGCGACGCCGAGGGTGGCGACGAACAGCCGCATCGGGGCACCGACCATCCAGAGCAGGCCGAACAGCATGGCGACCAGGATCATCGAGGTGCCCATGTCGCCGCCGAGCATGATCATCGCGAGCAGCAGCAGCGCGCCCGGCACCAGCGGGACCAGCAGGTGCTTCCACTGGTCGAGGGTGCCGGTCCGCTGCTTGCGGGCGAGCAGGTCGGCCCCCCAGAGCACCAGCGCGAGCTTGGCGAACTCGGACGGCTGGAACTGGAAGAAGCCCAGATCCAGCCAGTTCCGGTTGCCGTTGACCTCCACCCCGACCCCGGGGATCGCGACCAGCGCGAGCGCACCGATCACGCCGAACATCACGGGGTAGACGATCACCCGGAGCACCGCCACCGGGACCAGCGCGAAGCCGACCAGCAGCGAGAAGCCGAGCAGCACCGCGACCAATTGCTTGAAGAAGTAGAACTGGGTGGACCGGTGCTGGCCCAGCGCGAGGATCTGCGAGGCCGAGAAGACCATCATCAGGCCGAGCACCACGAGCAGCAGCGTCGCGCCGATGATCAGCAGATAGGGCGTGAGCGGCCGGTCCAGGGTGTACCGCAGACGGGCCCGGAAGGCCTGCAGACGGGCCAACGGGCCGGCCGACTTGTAGGCGGTCGTGGTGGCCGAGAGCACCCGCCACGGATCGCCGGAGCCCTTTCCCGGCGTACCGGAACCGCCCTCCCTGCCCTGCCCCGCCACCACGCTGCCCCTCATTCCTTTTGAGGCTCGGCTCGCCTCCGGGGCGCTTTGACCCGGCGCCGACACTCGTCGCTCCAACGCCCCTCGTTCCTCGGGGCGTCCTCGCTCCTCCCTTTCGGCACCGGCGCGCCCCTTCGGCTCGCTCGCCCGTGCACTGGTCGGCGGGCCGAGCCGGACGTCTGTGCGAGCCAGGCCGGGCGACCCGTGCACCGGTCGGCGGCCGAGTCGGACGTCCGGGCGAACGGGACGGGCCGCCGTGCACGGGCGGATGAGCCGAGTCGGACGTCCGGGCGAACCGGCCGGCCGGCCGTCAGCTGTCCGCGAGCTCCCGGACCGCCGCGGCGAAGAGGTCGCCGCGCTCGCCGTAGTTGGTGAACATGTCCATCGAGGCGCAGGCCGGGGCCAGCAGCACCGTGTCACCCGATCGGGCGAGTGACGCGGCCGTACGGACCACCTCGGTCATCGCCACCGCGCCAGTCTGGCCCTCGGCCGCCTCGATCACCGGGACATCCGGCGCGTGTCGCGCCAGCGCGTCCCGGATCACCCCGCGGTCCTCGCCGATCAGCACCACGGCGCGCAGCCGCTCGGCCGCGCCCTGGACCAGGTCGTCGAACGCGGCGCCCTTGGCCAGCCCGCCGGCGATCCAGACCACCGGCCGGTACGCGGCCAGCGAGGCCGCGGCGGCATGGGTGTTGGTGGCCTTGGAGTCGTCGATGTACGTGACCCCGGCGACCACGCCGACCTCGGCGATCCGGTGGGCGTCCGGGCGGAAGGCCCGCAGCCCCTCCCGGACGGCCGCGGCGTCCACCCCGTACGCCCGGGCGAGGGCGGCGGCGGCGAGCGCGTTGGCGATGTTGTGCGGGGCCGGCGGGTGGACGTCGGCGACCGAGCCCAGCTCGGCGGCGTTCTTGTCCCGGTCCGGCACGAAGGCGCGGTCCACCAGCAGGCCGTCGACGACACCGAGGTTCGACAGGCCGGGCGAGCCGAGGCCGAAGCCGATCGCCCGGCAGCCCTCCTCGACGTCGGCCTCGCGGACCAGCGCCTCGGTGGCCGGGTCGGCCAGGTTGTACACGCAGGCGACGACGTTGCCCTCGTAGATCCGGCCCTTGTCGGCGGCGTACGCCTCCATCGAGCCGTGCCAGTCGAGGTGGTCGGGTGCCAGGTTGAGCACGGCCGCCGCGTACGGGCGCAGCGAGGGCGCCCAGTGCAGCTGGTAGCTGGAGAGCTCGACGGCGAGCACGTCGTACGGCTCCTCGGCGAGCACCGCGTCCAGCACCGAGACCCCGACGTTGCCGACGGCGGCGGTGCGCCGGCCGGCGGCGGTGAGGATCGAGGCGAGCATCTGGACGGTGGTGGTCTTGCCGTTGGTGCCGGTGACGGCCAGCCAGGGGGCCGGCTCGCCGGTGGAAGCCAGCGGCGCGCGCAGGCGCCAGGCCAGTTCGACGTCGCCCCAGACCTCGACGCCGGCCGCCTCGGCGGCGGCGAACAACGGGCTGCTGGGCGGCCAGCCCGGCGAGGTGACGACCAGCCGGGTGCCCTCGGGCAGGCTGTCGCCGTCGCCGAGGCGGACGGTGACGCCCAGTGCCCGCAGCTCGGCGGCGCGGGCCTCCAGGCCCGGACCGGAGCCGCCGTCCACGACCGTGACCAGCGCGCCGAGGCCGTGCAGCACCCGGGCGGCGCTGATGCCGGAGACGCCCAGGCCGGCGACGGCGACCGGCAGTCCGGTCCACACCGGTCCGGTCATCCCGTCACCCATCCCGCGTAGAAGAGGCCGAGACCGACGGCCACGCAGAGGCCCTGGATGATCCAGAACCGGACCACGATCAGGACTTCGGTCCAGCCCTTGAGTTCGAAGTGGTGCTGCAGCGGGGCCATCTTGAAGACCCGCTTGCCGGTCATCCGGAAGGAGCCGACCTGGATGATCACCGAGAGGGTGATGATCACGTAGAGGCCGCCGAGCAGCGCGAGCAGCAGCTCGGTGCGCGAGCAGATCGCCAGACCGGCCAGGGCGCCGCCGAGGGCGAGCGAGCCGGTGTCACCCATGAAGATCTTGGCGGGCGAGGTGTTCCACCAGAGGAAGCCGAAGCAGGAGCCCATCAGGGCGGCGGCGACCACCGCGAGGTCCAGCGGGTCGCGGACGTCGTAGCAGCTGGAGGTGGCCGAGATCGCGTAGGCGCAGCTCTGGCCGTACTCCCAGACGCCGATGAAGGTGTAGGCGCCGAAGACCATCACCGAGGCGCCGGTGGCCAGGCCGTCGAGGCCGTCCGTCAGGTTCACGCCGTTCGACATCGCGGCGATCATGAAGTACGCGAAGATGACGAACAGCACCGGGCCGATCGACCAGCCGAAGTCCCGGACGAAGGAGAGGTGCTGGGAGGCCGGGGAGAGCCCGCGGTCGTCGCTGAACTGCAGCGCGAGGATCGCGAAGGCGAGGCCCACGAACGACTGGCCGAAGAGCTTGGCCTTCGCCCGCAGGCCGAGCGAACGGCGCTTGACGACCTTGATGTAGTCGTCCAGGAAGCCGACCAGGCCCAGACCGACCGTCAGGAACAGCACCAGCAGACCGGAGGCGGTCGGCGAGTCGCCCGTTATCGCCTTGGTCGCGAAGTAGGCGATCAGCGTCGCCAGGATGAAGGCGATGCCGCCCATGGTGGGCGTGCCCTTCTTGCTGTGGTGCGCCTTGGGGCCGTCGTCGCGGATGTACTGGCCGTAGCCGCGCTTGGCGAGCAGCTTGATCAGGGCCGGGGTCCCGAGCAGCGAGAGGACGAGGCCGATCATGCCGGAGAAGAGGATCTGCTTCATTACTCGGCCGCACCGTCCGCGAGCAGTGCCTCGGCCACCTTCTCGAGCCCCACCGAACGGGAAGCCTTCACCAGGACCACATCCCCCGGCCGAAGCTGACTGCGCAGCAGTTCGACCGCCGCGTCCGCGTCGGACACCAGCACCGACTCCTCACCCCACGAACCTTCGTTCCTAGCGCCCAGTTCCATGCAGGCCGCCTCGCGTCCGCCGACCGCCACCAGCTTGGTGACGTCCAGCCGTACCGCGAGCCGCCCGATGGCGTCGTGCTCGGCCAGGCTGTCCTCGCCGAGCTCCCGCATCTCGCCGAGCACCGCCCAGGTGCGGCGGCGCTCCGGGCCGCGCCCTCCGATCGAGACCAGCGCCCGCAGCGCGGCCCGCATCGAGTCGGGGTTCGCGTTGTAGGCGTCGTTCACGACGGTGAGACCATCGGCCCGGTCGACGACCTCCATGCGCCAGCGGGACAGCGCACCCGCCTCGCTCAGCGCTTCGGCGGTGTCATCGACGGACATCCCGAGCTCCACCGCCACCGCTGCGGCGGCGAGGGCGTTCGAGACGTGGTGCTCACCGTACAGGCGCAGCTGCACGGGTGCGGAACCGGCCGGGGTGGTCAGCGTGAACGATGGCCGTCCGGTGGAGTCCAGGCGAACATCCTGTGCCCGGACGTGCGCCTCGCGGGACTCCCCGAAGTACACCACCCGGGCCCTGGTGCGGGAGGCCATCGCGCGCACCAGCGGGTCGTCGGCGTTGAGGATCGCCGCACCGTCCGCCGGCAGCGCCTCGACCAGCTCGCCCTTCGCCTCGGCGATCGCCTGCTGGGAGCCGAACTCGCCGACGTGGGCGGTGCCGACGTTCAGCACCAGGCCGATCCGCGGCGGGGTGATCGAGGTGAGGTACTCGATGTCGCCCTTGTGCCGGGCGCCCATCTCCATCACCAGGTGCCGGGTGCCGGCCTCGACCCGCAGCGCCGTCATCGGGTGCCCGATCTCGTTGTTGAGCGAGCCGGGCGGGTAGACGGTGTCGCCGAGCCGCTGGAGCAGCTGGGCGATCAGGTCCTTGGTGCTGGTCTTGCCGGCCGAGCCGGTCAGCGCGACCACGGTGGTGGATTCGGCGCGGGCCACCACCGCCCGGGCCAGCTTGCCGAGTGCGTCCACCACGCTGTCGACCAGGACGGCGGGCACCCCGACCGGGCGGGCGGCCAGCACCGCGACGGCGCCGGCGGCGACCGCCTTCTCGGCATAGTCGTGGCCGTCCACGTGTTCGCCGGCGAAGGCCGCGAACAGGCAGCCGGGGCGCACCTTGCGGGAGTCGACCTCGACCGGGCCGGTGACCGGGGTGTCGGGGTCGGCGCCGTCCAGGGTGCCTCCGACGGCTGCGGCCACCTCGGCGAGGGTCAGTGCGATCACGGCTGCTCTACTCCTCCGGTGCCCCGGGCGGCCGTGGTCCGCGTGATCGAGTCCCGCAGTACCTCCCGGTCGTCGAAGGGGCGGATCTCGTCTCTTACGTACTGGCCGAGCTCATGGCCCTTGCCGGCCACCAGCACGGTGTCACCGGCCTGGGCGCGGGCCACCGCGAGGTGGACCGCCTCGGCCCGGTCGGGCACGACCAGGACGGCGCCGCGCTCGGCCTCGGGCACCGAGGCGGCGCCCGTGAGCATGGTGGCGAGGATCGCCAACGGGTCCTCGCTGCGCGGGTTGTCGCTGGTCAGCAGGGCGGTGTCGGCGAGCTCGGCGGCGATGGCGCCCATCGGGGCGCGCTTGTGCGGGTCGCGGTCGCCGCCGCAGCCCACCACGACGTGCAGCCGGCCCTTGGTGACCTCGCGCAGTGAGGCGAGGACGGCGCGCAGGGCGTCCGGCTTGTGGGCGTAGTCGACCACCGCGACGAACGGCTGCCCGGCGTCCACCCGCTCCAGCCGGCCCGGCACGCCGGGCACCTCGGCGATCCCGGCGACGACCTGCTCCAGCGGCAGCCCGGCGGTCACCAGCACGGTGATCGCGGCCAGCGCGTTGGCGACGTTGAACGGCCCCGGCAGCGGGACGGCCGCGTCGGCCTCGGCGCCGTCCGGGCCGAGCACCCGGAAGGTCGAGCCGATCGGGCCGAGCTGGACGTCCACCGCGCGCCAGTCGGCCTCGGCCGCGCCGGTCGCGGAGAACGAGGTGACCGGGATCTTCGCCTCGGCGACCAGCCGGCGCCCGTAGGCGTCGTCCAGGTTGGCCACGCCGAGCCGGGACTTGCCGGGCTGGAAGAGCCGGGCCTTCGCCTGGAAGTAGTCCTCCATGTCCGGGTGGAAGTCGAGGTGCTCCGGCGTGAGGTTGTTGAACAGCGCGACGTCGTAGACGACGCCGTCGGTCCGGCCGAAGACCAGCGCGTGGCTGGAGACCTCCATGGTCACCGCGTCCGCGCCGCGCTCCCCCATCACGCCGAGGATCGCGTGCAGGTCGGTGGCCTCGGGGGTGGTGCGCTCGCTCTTGATCCGCTCGTCGCCGACCCGCATCTCGACGGTGCCGATCACGCCGGGGCTGTGCCCGGCGCCGCGCAGACCGCCCTCGACCAGGTAGGAGGTGGTGGTCTTGCCGTTGGTGCCGGTCAGCCCGATCATCAGCAGCCGGTCGGCGGGGCGGCCGTAGACCGCGGCGGCCAGTTCGCCCATCCGGGCCCGCGGCCGGTCGACCACCAGCGAGGGCAGACCGCTGCCGGCCGCCTGTTCGGCACCGGCCGGGTCGGTGAGCAGGGCCACCGCGCCGGCGGCCGCGGCCTGGGCCGCGAAGGCCGCGCCGTGGTGGTTGGCGCCCGGGAAGGCCACGTAGACGTCGCCGGGGCGCACCGCGCGGGAGTCGTGGGTGACGCCGGTGACCGGGCCCCCCTCGACCGGCGCGAGGCCGAGCAGACGGGCCAGCTCGGCGAGCGGCAGGGCCTTCACCCCGGCGGGGCGGGGCGGGCTCACGGTGATTTGATCGGGTTTCGGCACGGCGGGCAGGCTATCCGCCGAAGGGCGTCCAGGGCCAAACCGGGCCCTCGCCGTGCCGTCGTCCCGCCCGGCCCGCTCGTTGCTCATGGTCGATCACGGCTTCCACTCGACGGGCAGGTTGGGTGCCTCGCTGCCGCTCGGCGGCACCTGCAGGGTCTTCAGGGTGAACTCCATCACCTGCTTGAACACCGGACCGCAGAGCTGGCCGCCGAAGTGGCCGTTGACCGGGTCCTGGATCACGCAGGAGACGGTGACCCGGGGCGCGTCGGCCGGCGCGAAGCCGATGAACGAGGCGGTGTACCCGCGGTATCCGCCGGTCTTCGGGTCCACCCGGTTGGCGGTGCCGGTCTTGCCGGCCACCCGGTAGCCGGGGACGGCGGCCTTGCCGCCGGTGCCCTGCTCGTCGGTGACGACCGACTCCAGCATCTCGGTGAGCGTCTTCGCGGTCTGCTCGCTGACCACCCGGGTCTGGGCCCCCGGCGCGGCCGGGGTGTACCTGCCGTCCGGCGAGGTGGTGCCCTGGACCACGCTCGGCGCCACGCGCACGCCCCCGTTGGCGATCGTGGAGTAGACCGAGGTGGCCTGGAGGGCGCTGAGGGTCATCGGGCCCTGCCCGAAGGTGATGTTGTACTTCTCCGAGGCCACGAGGTCCTCCGGCTTCTTCAGCTTTCCGGCGGCCTCGCCCGGGAATCCCAGCCCGGTGGGCTGCGCCACCCCGAACTTGCGCAGGTAGCCGTCGAGCACCCGGTTGGCCTCCGGCTGGTCGGCGCCGAGCGTCTCGAAGGCCTCGATGGTGCCGATGTTGGAGGACTTGGCCAGCACCCCGGCCAGGGTCAGGTACCAGGTGCCGTGGTCGACGTCGTCCTGGAAGTTGACGTCGGCCCGCTGGAGCCGCCCGGGCACCGTCACCTTGGTGTCCCAGGTGGCCTTGCCGCTGTCCAGCACCGCGGCCATCGTCATCAGCTTCGCCGTGCTGCCCGGCTCGTAGGAGTCCTGCAGGGCCGGGTTGCCGAGCTGGGAGGACTTGGCCGTGCTCAGGTCGTTGGGGTTGAAGCCGGGCGAGGTGGCCATCGCCAGGAC
Organism: Kitasatospora sp. NPDC059973; assembly: GCF_042737525.1. Taxonomy (NCBI): domain Bacteria; kingdom Bacillati; phylum Actinomycetota; class Actinomycetes; order Kitasatosporales; family Streptomycetaceae; genus Kitasatospora; species Kitasatospora sp. NPDC059973. The sequence continues at coordinate 63,332 of NZ_JBHWUI010000007.1, forward strand.
CTGACCGGTCTTCACGTCCTGGACGACGACGTAGCCCTTCTCCGCCCCGGCGTTGGCGACCTGGTCGGTGATGGCGCGCTGGGCGGCCCACTGGATGTCCCGGTTGACGGTCAGCCGCAGGTCGGTGCCGGGCACGGCCTGGTCCAGCGAGCCCCCGGCGGTGGGCACCAGCCGGCCGCCCGCCTGGGCGTAGCTGCTGCGGCCGTCCTTGCCGGCGAGCTGCTTCTGGTACTGCTGCTCCAGGCCGCCGGCGCCCTCGCCCTCGGCGTTGACGAAGCCGACCAGGTTGGAGGCCAGCCCGTCCGAGGGGTAGACGCGCTTCTGGGTGTCCCGGTTGAAGACGCCGGCCAGCGGGTTGGCGCACTCGTTGTCCACCCTGGTCCGGCCGCCCTCCTCGGCCGACTTGGTCAGCAGGCGCTTCTGGGCCAGGCAGGCCTTGGAGTTCGCCTGCTTCTCCAGGCCCGACTTGAGGTCGCTGATCTGGTTCTTGACGTCCGGGCTCTGCTGGGCGGCGAGCCGCTTGTAGCGGGTCTTGGGGGTGTGCAGGTCGGCGGCGAGCTTCTCCTTGGACAGGCCGAGGATCGGCGCGAGCAGCGCGGCCGCCTGCTCGGGGGCGTCCGGGACGCCCGCGGCCTCCGGGGTGAACATGGCCGGGTCCGCGGTGATGTCGTAGGCGTCGACGGTGGTGGCGAGGGCGACGCCGTCGGCGGACGTTATCGAGCCGCGCTCGGCGGTGATCGGGATGCTCAGGTAGCGGTTGGTGTTGGCGTCGGCGGCCAGTGCGTCGGAGTCCAGCAGCTGGAGCTGGACGAGGCGGCCGGCGAAGACCGAGAACACCAGGAACAGCGCGACGGTGACCACCCGCAGCCGGCGGCGCGGGTCGGCCAGCCGGATCGCCCTGGCCTGGGGGCGCTGCGGCGGGCGGGACTTCGGGCGCGGGCGGCCGGGCAGTCGGCCCTCCGGGCGGCGCTGGCCCGGGGTGCGGAGCGGTCGGCGGGCGGCCGTGGGGTCGCCGGTCCCGGCCGACTGCGCCCGCGGGGGCCGCGGCATGGCCGACTGGGCCTTGACGGACTGGGCCTTCCGGGGTCCTGCCGCCTTCGGGGACTGCGCCTTCGGCGGCTGGGCCTTCGGGGGCTGCTTCGCCCGGGCGGGCTGCGGCTTGGCCGGCTGGGCCTTCGCGGGCTGCGCCTTGCCGGGCTCGGCCCGGCCGGCCTGGCCGCGCGGGGTCTGCCGCGGTGCGGCGCCCTTGGCGACGAATCGGCGGCCACCGGCGCCGCCGGTCCCGCCGGTGGGCTGTCGGGGCGTGCTCATCGGCCCGCACCTCCGGTCGCGGTCGGCGCCGGCTGGGGCGCGGCCGGCGAACCGGCGGGGGCGGGGGCGGCCGGAGCGGCCGGGTTGATCTGGACGGTGGTGTCACCGCCGGGCGCCGGCGCGGCCGGCCCACCCGGCTGGGCACTCGGCGACGGCTGCTTCCCGGGCCACGGCTCGGCGGTGGACCGTTTCACCGGGGGGCTGTCCTGGGCCGGTCCGGGCGTGCCGAGCACCTTGCCGCCGTTCGGGACGTCCAGGAAGGCCATCCCCCCGGCGGGCACCATGCCCAGCTCGGTGGCCCGGCGGGCGAGCGCGTCCGGTGCGGAGTTCTGGTCGATCTGGTGCTGCAGGCCCTGCTGCTCGTCGGTGAGCACGGTGGTCTGCCGCTGCAGTCTGGACAGCTCGAAGGAGCCCTCGTTGAGGGCGGTGTTCAACGCCAGCAGGCCGAGCAGCCCGGCCGCGAGCAGCACCACGACCAGGACCGCGAACGGTGTCCTCCCCCGTACCGGGCGTCGCCCGGGCCGCACCGTGATCCGCGCCCTGCCGCCCTGCCCGGGGAGCACCGCGCTCCCCGCCCCGCCTCCGGCCACCGGCCCCACGCTGTTCCCTCCGCCCTTCGGACCGCCCCGTGAACCTGGTCAGCCCCGGGTGCTTCGGTCCCTGATCCTCTCCGCCACCCGCAGTCGCACGGGCGCGGCGCGCCGGTTCTCCTCGATCTCCTGCTCGGTGGCCAGCTCGGCACCGCGGGTGATCAGCTTCAGCCAGGGCTGGTGCTCCTCCGGGACGAACGGCAGCCCGGGCGGGGCGGTGGTGGTCGCGCCCGCCGCCAGGTACTGCTTGACCAGGCGGTCCTCCAGCGACTGGTAGGACATCACCACGATCCGCCCGCCCAGCGCCAGCGCGTCCAGGGCGCCCGGGATCGCCCGGTCCAGCACCTCCAGCTCGCCGTTGACCTCGATCCGCAGCGCCTGGAAGGTGCGCTTGGCCGGGTTCCCGCCGGTGCGGCGGGTCGCGGCCGGAATGGCGTTGCGCACCAGATCGACCAGACGCGCGCTGTTGGTGAACGGTTCCTTCTCCCGCTCGCGCAGGATCACCGAGGCGATCTTCCCGGCGAACCGCTCCTCGCCGTACACCTTGAGGATCCGGGCCAGCTGCCCGTGGGTGTAGGTGTTGAGCACCTCGGCCGCGCTGAGGCCCCGGGTCTGGTCCATCCGCATGTCCAGCGGGGCGTCCTGGGAGTAGGCGAAACCGCGCTCGGCCTCGTCCAGCTGCATCGAGGAGACCCCGAGGTCGAACAGGACGCCCTGCACCCGGGGGATCTCCAGGCGCTCCAGCACCTCGGGGATCTCGTCGTAGACGGCGTGCACCAGGGTGGCCCGGTCCCCGAACGGGGCGAGCCGCTCCGCGGAGAGCTTCAGGGCCGCCGGGTCACGGTCCACCGCGACCAGCCGGACCTCCGGGAACTGGGTCAGCAGGGCCTCGCTGTGCCCGCCCAGGCCGAGGGTGGCGTCCACCACCACCGCGCCGGGCTGCGAGATCGCCGGGGCCAGCGCGTCCATGCACCGCTGCAGCATCACGGGGACGTGCTTGGGGGCCGGATCGTTGGTGCTCATGCGCGGTGGCGCCCTTCTTCGGTGCGGAGCAGCCCGACGTCCGGGAGCTCCGACCTATTTTGGCCCACTGTGCGCCGGAGTCGCCGCGTGGGGCGGCGGGTGGCAGCCGCCGGCGGCCGGGACGCGGCCCGTGGTCCCCGCCCGCTCAGGGGGAAGATCGTGACCGCCCGGCGCCGGGGAAGGTGCGCCAGGTGGCACGGGAGCGGGTGGAGGCCACCGGCCGCGTCGGCCGACGCACCGGCCGGAACCGCCCGGTTGACGGGCGCCGGCGGGTGTGCTTCTCCACTGCGCCGCAACTCTATCGCGGACACCCCGTCAGTCAACGGTCCGCTCCGGCGCACCACCCGGGCGGCGGTACGGATCACCGCAGGTCGCGGCCGTCCGGCGGGCTGCCGGGGGCACCGTCCGGGGGTCGCGCGGCACGGCCGCGCGCCCCGACCCCGACGAGGCCGGACACACCCGCTCGGCACACCTCGGCCACCGGCACGCCGCTCCACCGGGTTGTCGATATGCACTCGGTCACAGCCGCCCGGTCTGTAGCCCTCCGCCCCACCACGGAAGCCGGATTCGCACTAACGTCTTCACCATGACAGTGACCCCCGACCGGCCCACGCCGACAGCCGCTGCCGACACCACCGAACCGAAGATCATCGACCGCTTCGTGGCGGCCAACCGCGAGTACGCGGTGACCTTCCGCGACGGCGGCATGGACGCCCGCCCCGTCCAGCGCATCGCCGTGGTGGCGTGCATGGACGCCCGACTCGACCTGTTCGCCGCGCTCGGCCTCGAACTGGGCGACGCCCACGTCATCCGCAACGCGGGCGGTGTCGTCACCGACGACACCATCCGCTCGCTCACCATCAGCCAGCGTGCCCTCGGCACCCGCTCGGTCGCGCTGATCCACCACACCGGCTGCGGTCTGCTCGGCCTCACCGAGGACTTCCGGCGCGAGCTGGAGCTGGAGGTCGGCCAGCGCCCGCAGTGGGCGGTGGAGTCCTTCATCGACCTCGACGGCGACGTCCGGCAGTCCATGCAGCGGGTCCGTACCTCGCCCTTCCTGCTGCACACCGACGACGTCCGGGGCTTCGTCTTCGACGTCCACACCGGTCTGCTCCGCGAGATCGACTGACCCACCCCGTCCACCGGCCGTCTCCGGCCCGGCCAACGTCGTCCGGGCCCCCGCCGGCACTCCCGCCGACGGCCTTCGCACCCGTCCCGCCGCCCCCGCGCGGGCGCCCCGCCTCCCCGCGGCGTCCCGGGCGCTTTCGGCCGGGTGGTGACTTCTGGTCACCACCCGGGGGAGAATGCGCCTGCCGGTCGGACCCCGAACCACCTGGGGCGGCCGGCCGCAGGCCCCCACGACGGCACCGGCTCCCGCCACGGAACCGCTTCCCGAGGAGCCGCGTCCAGCATGGGGTGGGGGCCCGCCTCGGGGTGAGGCGGGCGCAGTGTGCCAGGGAGCGTACGGGTGACGAGCTACAACGATCAGGCCGGTCTCGAAGGTCGTCCGGGGGGCGACCGGGGGACGAAGGGGTACCACCCGGTCGGCCTGCCCGAGCTCGCCGCCGTGGTGGAACGGGTCCGGGCCAACATCGAGAGCGTGATCGAGGGCAAGCCGGAGGCCGTCCGGATCGCGCTGACGGTGCTGCTCGCCGAGGGCCACCTGCTGCTGGAGGACGTGCCCGGCGTCGGCAAGACCATGCTGGCCAAGGCACTCGCCCGGTCCGTCGACTGCACGGTGCGCCGCATCCAGTTCACGCCGGACCTGCTGCCCTCCGACGTCACCGGCACCAACATCTTCGACCAGCACCAGCGCGACTTCGAGTTCCGCCCGGGCGCGATCTTCGCGCAGATCGTGGTCGGCGACGAGATCAACCGGGCCTCGCCGAAGACCCAGTCCGCGCTGCTGGAGTCGATGGAGGAGCGCCAGGTCACCATCGACGGCACCAGCTACGAGCTGCCGTCGCCATTCATGGTGGTCGCCACCCAGAACCCGGTCGAGATGGAGGGCACCTACCCCCTCCCGGAGGCCCAGCGGGACCGCTTCATGGCCCGGATCTCGATCGGCTACCCGAGCCCCGAGGCCGAGTTCGCGATGCTCGACGTGCACGGCGGCGCCAGCCCGCTGGACGACCTCCAGCCGGTCGCGCACGCCGCCGACATCCTCAAGCTGATCGACCTGGTGCGCACCGTGCACGTCGCCGACCCGGTCCGCCGCTACGCCGTCGACCTGGTCGGCGCCACCCGGAACAGCCACGAGCTGCGGCTCGGCGCCTCGCCGCGCGCCACCCTGCACCTGGTGCGGGCCGCCCGCGCCGCCGCCGCGCTGGACGGCCGCGACTACGTCACCCCGGACGACATCCAGCGCCTGGCCGTCCCGGTGCTCGCGCACCGCCTGATGCCGACCGCCGAGACCCAGCTGAGCCGGCGCACCGCCGAGCAGATCGTGACCGACCTGGTCGCCCGGCTGCCGCTGCCGCGCCCGCAGGGCCAGGCCGGCCCGGCGCTGCGGAGGGGCTGAGGTGGGACCGTCCGACGCACCGTCGGGCCTGCGCGCCGGCCTGAACGGCCTCACCACCCGGGGTCGCTCCTTCCTCGCCGCCGGGGCCACCTCGGTGGTCTGCGCCTACGTGCTCGACCAGGACGCGCTGCTGCGCGTCGGCGTCCTGCTCGCGGCGCTGCCGCTGGCCGCCGCGCTGCTGCTGGCCAACACCCGCTACCGGGTGGCCAGTGGACGCCGGCTCAACCCGCGCCGGGCCGTCGCCGGCCACGAGGCCCGCGTCCACCTGCGGGTGGACAACGTCTCCCGGGTCCCCACCGGCCTGCTGCTGCTGGAGGACAAGGTCCCGTACGTGCTCGGGCCGCGCCCGCGCTTCGTCCTGGACCGGGTGGAGCCGCACGGCCACCGCGAGGTGTCCTACCGGGTCCGCTCCGACCTGCGCGGCCGCTACCCGCTCGGCCCGCTCCAGCTGCGGCTCTCCGACCCGTTCGGGATGTGCGAGGTCAATCGTTCCTTCACCGCCTCGGACGTCCTCACCGTCGTGCCGCAGGTGCAGCAGCTGCCGCAGGTGCGGCTCAGCGGCGAGTGGGTCGGCCAGGGCGAGAGCCGCACCCGCACCCTGGCGCTGGCCGGTGACGACGACGTCATCCTGCGCGAGTACCGGCACGGCGACGACCTGCGCCGGGTGCACTGGAAGTCCACCGCCCGGTACGGCGAGCTGATGGTCCGCCGCGAGGAGCAGCCGAAGAAGGCCCGGGCCACCGTCCTGCTGGACACCCGGGAGTCCGGCCACCGGGGCAGCGGCCCGGCGTCCTCCTTCGAATGGGCGGTCGGCTGCGCGGCCTCGGTCGCCGCGCACCTGCTGGAGCGCGGCTACCAGACCCGGCTGCTCACCGACACCGGCCACTGCGTGCCCGGCCCGGACGCCGGCGGCGGCAACACCGCCGCCGACGCCTCCGGCCTGATCCTGGACGCGCTCGCCGTGGTCGACCTCTCCGACGGCGGCGGGCTCTCCCGGGCCGAGGAGCCCCTGCGCAGCTCCGGCGAGGGCCTGCTGGTCGCCGTGCTCGGCGAGCTGGACGAGGCCCAGACCGCCAGGCTGGCCCGGTTGCGGGGCCGGACCGGCGGCGCCGTCGTCTTCCTGCTCGACACCGGCACCTGGTCCGGCCTGCGGATGCTCGCGCCCGACACCGGCGGGGACGAGTTCCGTGCCCGGGTGCGGCAGCTGCGCGAGGCCGGCTGGACCGTCCTGCCGGTCCGCGCCGGGGACTCCGCGCCGGAGCTCTGGCAGGCCGCCGACCGGACCGAGTCGCCCTCCCCCTACCGAGATGAGGCCGGCGCGTGACCACCCGGGCCAAACTGACCGTCTACTCGGCGCTGGCCACCGCCCTGGCCTCGCTCTGCCTGCTCCCGCTGCTCACCACCAAGGGCTGGATCACCCACGCCTACCTGGTCGTCGCCGTGGTCGCGGCGGCCGGCGCGGGCCTGCGCCGGACCCCGTTCTACCGCTGGACGGTGCCGCTCGGGCAGCTGCTCGTGCTGACCGTCCTGCTGCTGGTCGGCTTCGCCAGCTCGACCGCGCTCTGGGGCGGCGTGCTGCCCGGCACCCAGTCGGTGCACACCCTGGCGCAGGTCCTCGGCCAGGGGCTGGACGACATCCGGGAGTACAGCATCCCCGCGCCGCCCAACCCGGGCCTGCGGCTGATCCTGGTCGCCTCCGTCGGTCTGATCGCCATCGCGGTGGACACCGTCGCGGTCACCTACCGCCGCTCCGCACTGGCCGGGCTGCCGCTGCTGGCGCTCTACTCGGTGGGCAACGGGCTGGCCGGCGACGGCGGCAGCTGGGCCTGGTTCGGCCTCGCCGCCGCCGGCTACCTGGTGCTGCTCTTCGCGGAGGGCCAGGACCGGGTCTCCCGCTGGGGCCGGATCTTCCGCGGCACCTCGCGCCAGGGCGAGGACTCCGGCGCGCTCAGCCAGGGCGGCCGGCGGATCGGCGTCCTGGCCCTCGCGGTGGCCCTGCTGGTCCCGGCCTTCCTGCCGCGCTGGGAGGGCGGACTGATCCACACCGGTCCGTCCGGCGGCACGGCCGCCGGCGGCGCCGGCGGCGGCATCACCACCCTCGACCCGCTGGTGACCCTGGAGGCGGCCCTGGCCACCCCCAGCAACGTCGAGCTGCTCACCTACCGGATGGACAGCAGCCTCGCCGACACCGCCTACCTGCGCACCGGCTCGCTGGACGAGTTCGACGGCACCGCGTGGAAGCTCAGCAACCCCGGGGTGACCGAGCTCAAGACCACCTTCGCCCCGCCGGAAGGCCTGGCGAGCACCAACGTCCCGTCGGAGTCGGGCGACTTCCAGGCCTCCGACAAGCTGGAGTCGGGCTGGCTGCCGCTGCCGTACCCGGCCGCCGGCGTCAGCGTCCCCAACCCCGGCGACTGGCGGGTGGACACCCTCACCGGCACCGTGCTCCCGGACCGGGACAAGGCCATCAAGGGCCTGCGCTACCAGGCCACCGCACTCGACATCCGGCCCACCGCGGCCGAGCTGCGCAGCGTGGGACCGGTACCGCCGAAGATCTCCGACCACTACACCCAGCTGCCCAAGGACCTGCCCGCCTCGGTCCGGGAGAAGGCGCAGGAGGTCACCCGGAACGCGTCCACCGCGTACGACCGCGCGCTCGCGCTGCAGGACTGGTTCACCAGCTCCGAGTTCACCTACAGCACCAAGATCAAGGCCGGTACCGGCAGCACCGCGATCGAGACCTTCCTGCGCGACCGCAAGGGCTTCTGCGTGCACTTCGCCTCCACGATGGCGGCGATGTCCCGCACCCTGGGCATCCCCGCCCGGGTCGCGGTCGGCTTCACCCCGGGCGACGCCAAGGGCAACGACCGGTACTCGGTGAACGGGCTGATGTACCACGCCTGGCCCGAGCTCTACTTCCAGGGCTTCGGCTGGCTGCGCTTCGAGCCCACGCCGACCCGCGGCGTGCAGCCCCGCTACACCGCGCCGGTCGCCGCACCCGCCACCGCGCCGACCCAGCAGCCGACCGCCGCCGCGCAGAGCACCGCTCCGGTCGCGGCGCCCTCCAGCAGCAGCGACTGCGACCCCAAGCTGCGCCGGATGGGCGAGTGCGGGAACGACGGCAAGGCCGCGGCCGGCGCCCAGCAGGACTCCTGGCTGCTGTCCTGGCAGGTGCTGACCACCCTGGCCGCCGTGCTGGCGCTGCTCGCCCTGCTGTTCACCCCGATGATCTGGCGGGAGCGGCTGCGCCGCCGCCGGCTCGGCACGGGCGGACGGCGCCGGCCCGGCGAGGTCGGCCCGGCCGGGCCGACCGACGCCCAGGTGCTCGCCGCCTGGGACGAGCTGATCGACTCCGCCTGGGACCTCGGCATCCCGCCGGTCGATTCGCAGACCCCGCGCGCCGCCGCCCGCCGGATCGCCGAGGCCGCCGAGCTGGACGAGGCCTCGGCGGCCGCCGCCGGGCGGGTGGCGCTGGCCACCGAACGGGTGCTCTACGCCCGCTCCGCCGAGGTGTCCGAGCCCCTGGCGGCGGACGTCCGGACCGCCCGGGACGGCCTGCGGGCCGGCGTCGGCAGGGTCGGCCGGACGAAGGCGGCGCTGCTGCCGCCGTCCGCCGCCACGCTCTGGTGGCGGTTCTCGGACGCGGTCGTGGCCGCCCGGCTCGCGACGCGCGGCCTGGCCTCCCGGGCGGCCGCGCCGTCGCGGCGGGTGCTCGGCCGGCTGCGCCGCCGCGGCGGGGGCGACCGGACGCCGTCCTGACACCGGACGCACACGGAACGCCGACACCGGGCACACGAGGGGAACGCCGAGGGCGGGCAGTCGGATCGACTGCCCGCCCTCGTGGCGTTACGGTTCGGCCGGTGGCTCAGAAGCCGCCGGTCTGTTCGTCCCGGCGGCGCTGCCAGCGCTGCTCCACCCGGTCCATCACCCCCGCCTTGCGGCGCGGTGCCGCGGCCGGCCGCGGGCCGGAGGCCTGTCCCGCGGGCCCGCGCCGCCAGCCGGTGACGGCGAAGACGGCGCACCCCAGCATTACCAGGAACCCGACCACACTGACCCAGATCTGGTCCGGCACGACCATGCCGCCCATCAGCAGCCCGATGCCCACCACGAAGCCGCCGACAGCCAGGTAGACCCGCCGACGGGTGTAGGTGCGCAGCCCGGTTCCCTCAAGCGCCGTCGCGAATTTGGGATCTTCGGCATACAGCGCTCGCTCCATCTGGTCGAGCAGTCGCTGCTCGTGCTCCGAGAGCGGCACGGAGTCCTCCTACTCGTCGGTCGCCGGTGCGACCGGTCCGCCGCCCCGGTCGGGGAGGCAAAGTCCAATCAGCCTTCAGAACACGCGGTCGGACGCCTGTACGGGGGCCCAGGCCCGTGTCGTCCATATGCCCCATGCATCCGGCTGTCATGCTTTCCGGCTTTACCCAGATCATACGGTCCACGGGCTCGTTGCGGGGCGGTCGGCCACGCGTGGGCAGGGCCGTACCGGGCCGTACCCGGCCGCACAGGGCTCAACGCGGCCGACACCGGACAAGTGCCCGACGGCGTGGAATCGGCCGGGACCTGGGGAGCTTCCGCGCGGATCGCGAGGAGACCCGCCGGAGAACGGCGGGAGGAACCGGGGTCAGGCCAGCGTGGCCAGCAGGTGGAGCTGGGTCGCCACGGCGTGGAAGGCCGGCTGCTCGGCGGCGGCCTCCTCCAGCTTGAGCAGCGCCTCCAGCGCGCCCGGCTCGGTGTCCACCAGGACGCCGGGCACCAGGTCGGCGAAGACCCGGACGCCGTGCACCGAGTCCACCCGCAGGCCGGCGCCGGCGGCCAGCCGGCCGAGCTCCTCGCCGCTGAAGCGGCGCGGCATCGGGTCGCTCGCGCCCCAGCGGCCGTCGTCGGCCTCCAGGACGGTACGGGCGTCGGTGAAGTGGCCGGCCAGGGCGCGGGCCAGCACCGCGCCGTTGCGGTTGGCGGCGAGCAGGCTGACGAAGCCGCCGCGGCGCAGGGCGGCGGCCAGGCTGCCGAGCGCCTCGGCCGGGTCGTCCACGACCTCCAGCACCCCGTGGCAGAGCACCGCGTCGACGGTGCCGGGGGCGACCAGCTCGGGCAGCGTCTGGGTGTCGCCCTGGACGGCGCGGACGAGGTCGGTGACACCGGCCTCGGCGGCCCGGCGCTCCAGCGCGAACAGCGCGTCGGGGCTCGGGTCGACCACGGTCACCCGGTGGCCGAGCCGGGCGACCGGCACCGCGAAGTTGCCGGTGCCGCCGCCGGTGTCGACCACGTCGAGCACGGGCTGGTCCAGCTCGGCCGCCCGCTTCTCCAGGGCTGCCCGCACCACCTCCCACACCACGGCGGTACGCAGGGCGCTGCGGGGACGCGTCGGGTACAAGGTCGGGCTCCTTGGCACGTGCAGATGGATCAGGATGCCTCCACCTTAGACCGGGCCGGGAGCCGGACCGTGCCGCCGGTCACCGCCGCGGACCCGGGTCGCGGCCGTCGCCCGGGCCGACGTCCAGGGGCAGCCGCGGGGCGGGCGGCACCGGGTGCAGGCCGAGCAGCCGTTCGACCAGCCGCAGGAAGAGCGCGGAGTTGCGGATCAGGTCGTCGGCGTCGCGGGCCGAGGCGGCGCCCCGGATCCCGGCCTCGGCGGCGGCCCGGCGGCGGGCGCCGGCCGCGTAGTACACCGCCCATTCGGCGAGCTCCGGGGCGATCTCGGGCAGCACCTCCCAGGCGCTGCGGATGGCCTGGCGGCGCCGCGCGTTCTTCTCCGGCCGGCCGCGCGCGGCGAGCACCGCGGCGACGGTGCGCAGCGCGGCGAGGTGGGCGGCGGCGTACCGCTCCAGCGGGTCCTCCCGGGCGCGGGCTCCGGCGAGGGTGCGGTGCGCGTCGGCGAGCAGGTCGAGGGCGGCGGGCGGAGCGGCGATCCGGCGCACCACCGGGTGGACGTCCCCGGTGGCGGGGCGGTGGGCGTCCGGGCGGTGGGCGGCGGAGTGGAGGCGGGTGGTGACGGGCTCAGGACGGCTGATGGTCATGGTCTCCCCCGGTCCGAGGCAGCGCGCGGACCGGGTGGTCCGTGCTCCTCCATCGTGACCGGGGCCACTGACAACGCGGCCGCGCGGCGGGTCCGCGTGCGGGCGGCGGCCCGCCGGCCGCCCCCGTCGGCCCCGCGCCCCACCGCCCCGCACCCCGCCGGAGCGCCGCCCCCCACGGTCGCCGCTCCGGAGCCCCCTCCCGGTCACCGGTTCCCCCCTGACCGCGCTCCGCCGCCCCGTGTCGGCGGTGCGCGGCCTGCGACCGGCTCCCGTACGGACCTTCCGGTGACGTCCGCGGCCCCCGTGCCCGCTGGAGGCACCTGTCCGCCGTCCCGGGACCTCAGCGCCCGACGCGCCGTCGTCCCGGTGCCCCTACTGTCCCGTCTCCGCAGGTCGGGGGCCATCCGCTCAGGTACTCAACCGGGTTTCTGAGTATCCGTACTCAGTCCGTCCGGGGCGGGAACCGCAGGCCGCCCGGGCGGCGTCCCGGTACGGTACGGCGAGCCGGGCGGATCCCGGCGGGCGCCACGAGGAGGAACGGATGACGATCGTTCCGCTGATCTTCACCAGCGGGCTGGCGAGCGGGATCAACGCGTACGCGGTGGTGCTGCTGCTCGGGCTGCTCGGCCGGTTCGGCGGCGCCGAGTCGGTGCCGGCCGCGCTGGAGCGCACCGATGTGCTGGCCGCCGCCGCGGTGCTGTTCCTGCTGGAGGCGGTGGCCGACAAGATCCCGTACGTGGACAGCGTCTGGGACGGCGTCCACACCGTGATCCGCCCGATCGCGGGCGCCACCGTCGGCGCGCTGCTGGCCAGTGCCGACCCGGGCTCGCTGGGCGAGGTCGCGGCGGGGGCGATGGGCGGGACCACGGCGCTGGTCAGCCACCTGGTGAAGGCCTCGCTGCGGATGGCGGTCAACACCTCGCCCGAGCCGGCCAGCAACATCGTGGTGAGCCTGGCCGAGGACCTCTCGGTCGCCGGTCTCGTCACGCTGGCGATCTTCCACCCGTGGGTGGCCGCCTCGATCTCCGCCGTGCTGCTGGCCGTCGGCCTGCTGCTGGTCTGGTTCGCGATCAGCCGGATCCGCCGCTTCCGGGACCGCCGCCGCGAGCGCCGGGCCGCCCGTGCGGCGGCCGTGCGACCGGCGCGGGAGGTGCCCGTCCCCCGGCCGTAGGATGCGGTCCATGGCACGGATCGTCATCATCGGCGCAGGAATGAGCGGGCTCGCGACGGCCTCCCGGCTGGCGACCCTCGGCCACCGGGTGACGGTCTGCGAGGCGACCGGGACGTACGGCGGCATGGTCGGCCGCTACGAGCGGGACGGCTTCGCCTTCGACACCGGCCCCGGGCTGCTCACCCTCCCGGCCGTCTACCGCGACCTCGCGCTGAAGACCGGCCGGGAGCCGCTGGAGCAGCTGGTCGAGCTGGCGCCGGTGGATCCGGAGAGCCGGCACCTGCTCCCCGACGGCACCGACCTGCTGCTGCCCAACGCCTCCCGCGGCGGGGTGATCCAGGCGCTGGACACGGCGTTCGGCACCGGCTCGGGCGCCCGCTGGGCCGAGGTGATGAACCACGGCCGCACGGTCTGGGAGGCCACCCGCCGCCCGCTGCTGGAGGAGCCGCTGCCGGCCGACACCGCGCCGCTGCGCACCGATCCGTACCCGGCGCCGCGGCCCGGTCGCCTCGCCCGCCTGTTCGGTGCCAGGGCGTGGACCCTCGCCGACGTGGCCGCCCGTGGACTCGGCGGCCACGACGGGCTGACCGCCCTGCTGCACGAGCACGCCCTGCGCTTCGGCCTCGACCCGCGCACCGCGCCGGCCGGGGCCACCGTGCTGCCGTACATGGAGCAGTCCTTCGGCGTCTGGTATGTCCGGGGCGGCATCCGGGCGCTGGCCGACGCGGTGTACCGGCGGTGCGAGCGGCGCGGGGTGGAGTTCCGCTTCGACACCCGGGTCGAGGAGGTGCTGGAGAAGGACGGCCGGGCCTGCGGCGTCGACACCGCGGCCGGCCGGATCGACGCCGACGTGGTGGTCTCCGCGATGGACGCCCGGGTGGTCTTCTCGGAGTACCTCGGCACGGCCGGCTCCCAGGACGCCTGGCCGTCGTCGATGGAACGGCTGCACGACGCCCCCGGCCGCGTCGTGGTGCTGCTCGCCCTGCGCGGGGAGCGCCCCGCCGGGACGGCGCACCGGACGGTGGTGCACGCCGCCGACCGCGCCGCCGAACTGGACGGGATCTTCCGCGCCGGCGCCCCGCTCGCCCAGCGGCCGACCGTCCAGGTGCTGCGCCCGGACGACGCCTCGCTGCACCCCGCCGGCCACGAGGCCGTGGTGCTCACCGCGACCACGCCGGCGATGGGGTTCGACTGGACCGGACCGGGCGTCGCCGAGCGCTTCGCCGACCGGATGGTCGCGCAGGCGGACTCGGCCGGTCTGGGCCTCGGTGAGCGGGTGCTCTGGCGGGTGGTGCGGACCCCGGCGGACACCGCGCGGGAGACCGGTTCCTTCCTCGGCTCCGTCCCGCTGCCCGCCCTGGCGGGCGCGCGCGGCGCCTACCTCCAGGCGCCGACCGAGGAGGCGCCCGGCTTCTACCTGGTGGGCGGCGCCGCCCACCCCGGCGGCGGGCTGGCCCGGGTCGGCATGTCGGCCTGCATCGCGGCCAACCTCATCGGCCCGGCCTGAGCCGCTCCGGACCGGCGGACGGGAGTTCAGCCCTGCTGCTGCCAGGTCGGCTGCTGCTGGTAGCCGTACTGGTCGTACTGCGGCTGCTGGGGGATGCCCTGCTGCTGCGGGTAGGGCTGGTGCTGCTGGTCGGCCTGCTGCTGCTGGTCGGCCTGCTGCTGCCACTGCTGCTGCTGGGCCTGCTGCGCATGCTGGGCCTGGTCGTAGCCGTACTGGTCGGGCTGCTGCTGGTAACCGCCGTACGCGTCCACCTGCGGCTGCTGCTGGTAGCCCGCGTACGGGTCCGGCTGCTGCTGGTAGGTGCCGTAGCCCTGGTCGTAGGCGAAGGCCGGCTGCTGCTGGGCCTGCCACTGCGGCTGGCCGTTCGCGTCCCAGCCGGGCTGCTGCTGCGAGGTGTCGTAGCCGGCCTGGTAGGCCTCGGCGTACGGGTCGGGCTGGGCCTGCGGCACGGGCTGCTGCTGCTGCTCGTAGTAGCCGGGGGTGTAGACGCCGTCGGCGGCGATCTCCTGCATCTCGAAGGCGGCGGTCTGCTCGACGGCCGGGACGTCCTCGGCCACCGGGGCCGGGGCCGGGCTCTCCTCGACCGCGCTGACCGTGCCGATCCGGTCGGCCGCCACCGCGGTGGCCACCACCGCGCCACCGGTCAGCGCGCCCAGCAGGGGCACCCTGGCCAGCGGGCCGGGCAGCCCGCCGTCGGCCCGGCGCAGCGACCAGCCGGCCGCGTAGCCGCGTTTCACGGAGAGGGTGACGAGGGTCTGGCCGACCGCGAAGAGGGCCGCGCCCGCGCCGATCAGCGGGACCGACCCGGCCGCCATCCCGGCCGGCACGCCGAGGAAGCCGGTCAGGGCGAGGGCGCGCCAGTGCACCGGCGCGCGGTTCTGCAGCAGCAGCTCGGCCAGCAGCCAGAGCGCCACGACCGCCAACGCGCCGTACAGCAGCAGGTATCCGATGCCCATCCGCCCGCTACCTCCAGTCGCGTGCCCGCGCGCGCCGCGCGTGTTCGGCGACTGTACCGGTTGAACGGTCCGGGTACCGCATCGCGTTCCCGGCCGGAACGGCGGGCCCGGCCGGCCGGGAACGGCGGCCCGCTCAGCGCTGGTGCAGGCCGAGGTTCTGGTAGATCTCCAGCGTCGCGGTCGAGTGGTTGAGCGTGATGAAGTGCAGCCCGGGGGCGCCCTCCGCCAGCAGTCGCTCGGACATCGCGGTGGCGTGCTCCATGCCGATCGCGCGCAGCGCGGCCGGGTCGTCGATCGCGGCGCGCAGCCGCTCCTCCAGGTCGGGCGGGAAGGCCGAGCCGCTCAGCTGGGGGAAGCGCTCCAGCTGCTTGGCGTTGGTGACCGGCATGATCTCCGGGATGATCGGCGCCTCGCAGCCCGCGGCCGCGACCCGGTCGCGCAGCCGCAGGTAGTCGTCGACCTCGAAGAACATCTGGGTGATCGCGTAGTCGGCCCCGGAGCGGATCTTCGCCACGAAGTGCCGGATGTCCTCGTCCCAGTCGGTCGAGCGCGGGTGCATGTTCGGCGAGGCCGCGACGCCCACGCAGAAGTCGCCGATCCCCTTGATCAGCTCCACCAGCTCGTAGGCGTAGGTGACACCGTCCGGGTGGCTGACCCACTCGCCCGTCGGGTCGCCGGGCGGGTCGCCGCGCACCGCGAGGACGTTGCGCACGCCCTGGTCGGCGTACTGGCCGATGATGTTGCGCAGCTCGGCGACCGAGTGGTCCACCGCGGTCAGGTGGGCCACCGGGGTGAGGGTGGTCTCGGTGGCGATCCGCCCGACCATGTTGACCGTGCGCTCGCGCGAGGAGCCGCCGGCTCCGTACGTCATGCAGACGAAGTTGGGGTCGAGCGGTTCGAGGCGGCGGATGGCGTCCCAGAGGCGCTGCTCACCGACCTCGGTCCGCGGGGGCATGAACTCGAAGGAGAAGGACCGCTTGCCGGCCGCCAGAAGCTCGCGGACCGTCGAAGCGCGGTCTGTTCTGGTGGAAGCGATGCCGAGTGCCATGGGGGCAGGTTAACCGTCGGCCGAAGGACACGGACAACCCGGTTCCAGGTATTGAGACAACTGGTGGACGACCGTCCGCTTTCCGTCCGAACGGGTGCACGGCCCTCCCCGACGGCCGTTCGCGGCCGTCCGGCTAGGCTTGCCGGACCCCCAGCGAACCCTCCGGAGCCTCATCGTGACCTCGTCCAGCAACCGGCCGGCCAACCCGATCGACGTGGAGGACGTCCGCGAGCGCGTCAACGCCGCGCTCGCCGGGTTCATGGACGGCCAGTCGGCCCTGCTCGGGAAGATCTCCCCGCAGCTGGCGCCCGCCGTCGAGGCCCTGCGCGACTTCCTGCTGGACGGCGGCAAGCGGCTGCGCCCGGCGTTCTGCTACTGGGGCTGGCGCGGCGCCGGCGGCCCGGCCGCCGGCGAGGCCATCGCGCACGCCGCGGCCGCCCTGGAGCTGCTGCAGGCCAGCGCGCTGGTCCACGACGACCTGATGGACCGCAGCGACACCCGGCGCGGCCTGCCCTCCGTGCACCGCCGCTTCGAGGCGCTGCACCGCGCGAGCGGCTGGCGGGGCGACCGCGAGCAGTTCGGCGCCTCGGCGGCCGTGCTCCTCGGCGACCTGCTGCTGATCTGGTGCGACGAGCTGTTCCTGCGCTCGGGCCTGGACCCGGCCGCGGTGCTGGCCGCCAAGCCGGTGTTCGACCTGATGCGCACCGAGGTCATGGTCGGCCAGTACCTGGACGTCCTGGAGCCGGTCGCCGGGGACTCCACCGACGAGGGCGCGCTGGACCGGGCACAGACCGTGCTGCACTACAAGTCGGCCAAGTACACGATCGAGCGGCCGCTGCAGGTCGGCGCACTGCTGGCGGGCGCCGGGCCGGAGCTGGTCGAGGCGTACGGCGCGTTCGGCCTGCCGCTGGGCGAGGCGTTCCAGCTCCGTGACGACCTGCTCGGCGTCTTCGGGGACCCGGCGGTCACCGGCAAGCCGGCCGGGGACGACCTGCGCGAGGGCAAGCGGACGCTGCTGGTCGCGCACGCCATGCGGGGGCTGCCCGCCGCCGACGCCCGCCACCTGGACGACCGGCTCGGCGCGCCGGACCTGGCGCCCGAGGAGGTGTCCCGGCTGCGCGAGCTGGTCGGGCGCAGCGGCGCGCCCGAGCTGGTGGAGCGGCGGATCGAGGAGCTGATGCGGCAGTCGCTGGCCGCGCTGGAGGCGGCCCCGCTGGCCGACCGGCGGGCCCGCGAGGTGCTGCTGGCGCTGGCCGAGGCCGCCACCGTCCGCAAGTACTGAGCCGGGTGTCCGAAAAAGGGGCACCCGGACGTACCGGGAACGGCGGCAGCCGTCCGGGTCAGACCGCGCGCAGCCGCCGGGCGAACGCGGCGGCCGCCGCCCGCGGGTCGTCCGCGGCGGTGATCGCGCGGACCACCACGACCCGGCTCGCCCCGGCCGCCAGCACCTCGTCCAGGTTGCCGAGGTCGATGCCGCCGATCGCGAACCACGGCCGGTCGGTGCTCTGCTTCGCCGCGTACGAGACCAGGCCGAGGCCGGGCGCGTGGCGGCCCGGCTTGGTCGGGGTGGGCCAGACCGGGCCGGTGCAGAAGTAGTCGACGCCGGGCTCGACGACCGCCGCGTCCACCTCGGACTCGGCGTGGCAGGACCGGCCGATCAGTACGTCCTCGCCGAGGATCGCCCGGGCGGCGGGCACCGGCAGGTCGTCCTGCCCGAGGTGCAGCACACCGGGCCGGGCCGCGTGCGCGACGTCGGCGCGGTCGTTGACGGCGAGCAGCTTGCCGTGGCGGCGGCAGGCGTCGGCGAAGACCTCCAGGGCCGCCAGTTCCTGCTTGGCCTCCAGGCCCTTGTCGCGGAGCTGGACGATGTCCACCCCGCCGGCCAGCGCCGCGTCCAGGAACGCGGCGAGGTCGCCCTGCTCGCGGCGCGCGTCGGTGCAGAGGTAGAGCCGGGCGTCGGCAAGGCGCCGGCGCGGTGTGTCCGCCGCCATCAGATCAGCATCGCCTGGGCGCGGCGCTTCACCTCGGTGCCGCGGTTCTCCTGCAGCGCCTGGATCGGGCTGCCGGGCAGCGACGGGTCCTCGGTGAAGAGCCACTCCAGGATCTCCGCGTCGTTGTACCCGCAGTCGCGCAGCACCGTCAGGGTGCCGGACAGGTGCTTGACCAGGCCCGGGCCGTCGATGAAGGCGGCCGGCACCTGGAGCGACCTGTTCGGGCCGCGGCGGACGGCGATCAGCCCGCCGTTCTTGACCAGGTCGCGCACCTCGGTGACCCGGACCCCCCACTGCTCCGAGATGTCGGGCAGGTACATCCAGTCGGTGACCAGGGATTCAATCTTGCTTTCGATCTCACTCACGTCACCAGACTGCCACCTCCGGGGCCCGCCGCGCACCAACCGGCCCCGCGGACTACCCGGCGACGGCCGACTTCAGGGCCACCGCCGGGTCCGCCGCGCGCACCGGATCGAGCACCGCGGCGCGCTCGACCAGCCGGCGGCCCTGGGTGAGATCGCGCGGGCGGTCCACCGTCAGCAGGGCCCGCAGCACGCCGTCCCGCAGCCAGAGCACCGCCCAGGACGGGTCCTGCGGGGAGCCGCGCCAGAGCAGTTCGTCACCCTCGCCGTGCCGCCCGGCGTACTGCACCGTCCGGCCGAACTGCTCCGACCAGAAGTACGGCACCGGGTCGTACGCCACCTCCGCGCCGAGCACGGCGGCGGCCGCCGCCGCACCGGACTGCAGCGCGTGGTCCCAGTGCTGGACGGTCAGCCGGGCGCCGGCGCGGGCCGACGGGTAGCTCACGCAGTCACCGGCCGCGTGGACGCCGGGCAGCGTGGTGCGCAGCCGCTCGTCGACCAGGATCGCGCCGGCGGCGTCCAGCGCGACCCCGGAGCCGGCCAGCCAGCCGGTCGCCGGGCGGGCGCCGATGCCGACCACCACCTCGTCGGCGGGCAGGTGCGAGCCGTCCGCCAGCAGCACCGCGCCGGGCTCGACCGCCGCGACGCCCACCCCGCAGCGCAGCTCCACGCCGGCCTCGGCGTACCAGGCCGCCATCGCCCGGCCGATCACGGCCGGCAGCGCGCCGGGCACGGGCGCCCGGCCCGCCTCGACGACGGTGACCTCGCAGCCGGCCGCCCGGGCGGCGGTGGCCACCTCGGCGCCGATCCAGCCCGCGCCCACCAGGACCAGGCGCAGGCCGGGCCGGAGCAGGGCGCGCAGCGCCAGCGCGTCGTCCAGGGTGTGCAGCAGGTGGGCGCGCTCGGCGCCGGGCAGGGCGCGCGGGGCGGCGCCGGTGGCGATCACCAGGGCGTCGTACGGCAGGTCGCCGCCGTCGGTGCGCAGCACGCCGGGGGTGAGGCCGGTGGCGCGGCGGCCGGTGAGCAGTTCGACGCCGAGCTGCGCGAGGTCGAGGTCGAGCGGGGTGGCGTCGGCCTTGCCGAGCAGCACCTCCTTGGAGAGCGGCGGCCGGTCGTACGGGGTGTGCGGCTCCTCGCCGACCACCACGATCCGCCCCCGCCAGCCGCCCTGCCGCAGGCCCGCGGCGCAGTGCGCCCCGGCCAGCCCGGCCCCCACCACGACCACCTGATCCGTCCCGCTCAGCTCTGCCACGCCCGTCACTGTACTGGCGGGCGCCCGGGGCACCAGAGGGCCTCGGGCGCCCCGCGTCCGCCCCTCGTACGCGCCTTCGGTGGCGGCGACCCCCGGAGTTATGGTGGGGGCACCATCACGGGAGCCCGGCGGACCGGGCTGAGAGGCGGGCTTGCACGGCCTGCGACCGTCCGAACCTGATCCGGGTCATACCGGCGAAGGGAGAGCAGCGACTTTGACACGCTTGGCAGCAGGTACCCATGCCCACGTGCTGGTCGTCGGCGGCGGCATCATCGGCCTCGCCGTCGCCTGGCGGGCGGCCCGGCGCGGACTGACGGACATCGCGGTGGTCGACCCCGACCCGGGCGGCGGGGCCGCCCGGGTGGCCGCGGGCATGCTGGCCCCCGTCACCGAACTCCAGTACGGCGAGGAGCCGTTGCTGCGCCTCGGGATGGCTTCCAACGAGCGGTACGCGGCCTTCGCCGACGAGCTCACCGAGGCCTCCGGCGGCCGGGACACCGGCTACCGCCGGTGCGGCGCCGTCGCCGTCGCCCTCGACTCCGACGACCGCGAGGAGCTGCGCGAGCTGCACGCCTTCCACGGGCGGCTCGGCCTCGACTCGCAGTGGCTGACCGGCCGGGAGGCCCGCAAGCTGGAGC
This sequence comes from Kitasatospora sp. NPDC059973, assembly GCF_042737525.1. NCBI lineage: Bacteria > Bacillati > Actinomycetota > Actinomycetes > Kitasatosporales > Streptomycetaceae > Kitasatospora > Kitasatospora sp. NPDC059973. The sequence goes on from NZ_JBHWUI010000007.1 coordinate 83,719, forward strand.
CGATGCTCGCCCCCGGCGTCCGCGGCGGCCTGCACGTCACCGACGACCACCAGGTGGACGGCCGCCGGCTGGCCGCGGCGCTGGTCCTCGCCTGCGAGCGGGCCGACGTGCGGCTGCACCGCACCGAGGCCACCGAGCTGCTGCTCGAGGGCGACCGGGCCGTCGGCGTCCGGCTGGGCACCGGGGAGACCCTGACCGCCGACCGGGTCGTGCTCGCCGCCGGCTCCCGCAGCCATCTGCTGCCCGGCCTGCCCGCCGGTGTGCTGCCGGCGATCCGCCCGGTGAAGGGCCAGATCCTGCGGCTGCGGATCCCGCCGGCCTACCGGCCGTTCCTCTCCCGCAACGTCCGCGCGGTGGTGCGCGGCCAGCACCTCTACCTGGTGCCGCGCGAGGACGGCGAGCTGGTGATCGGCGCCACCAGCGAGGAGCAGGGCTACGACACCACCGTCACCGCCGGCGGGGTGTACGAGCTGCTGCGCGACGCCCACGAGCTGGTCCCCGGCATCACCGAGCTGCCGCTGGTGGAGACCTCCGCCGGGCTGCGGCCGGGCTCGCCGGACAACGCGCCGCTGCTCGGGCCGACCGCCCTGCCCGGCCTGGTCGCCGCCACCGGCCACTACCGCAACGGCGTGCTGCTCACCCCGGTGACGGCCGACCTGCTCGCCGAGTACCTGGTCACCGGCACGACGCCCGCGCTCGCCGAGCCGTTCTCCCCCACCCGCTTCACCACGAAGGTCCCCGCATGAGCGAGATCGAACTCACCGTCAACGGCGAGCCCCGCCGGGTGCCCGCCGCCACCACCCTGGCCGAGGTGGTGACCACCCTCAGCCGGGCCAACTCCGGCGTCGCCGCCGCCCTCAACGAGGCCGTGGTGCCGCGCGGCTCGTGGCCGCTGACGCGACTGGCCGCGGGCGACCGGGTCGAGATCCTCACCGCCGTCCAGGGAGGCTGACCATGGCCGACGACGTGTTCACCATCGCCGGGACGGCCTTCGGCTCACGCCTGATCATGGGCACCGGCGGCGCCCCCAGCCTGGACGTCCTGGAACAGGCGCTGCGGGTCTCCGGCACCGAGCTGACCACCGTGGCGATGCGCCGGGTCGACGCCACCACCCAGGGCTCCGTCCTGGACGTGCTGACCCGCAACGGCATCCGCGTGCTGCCCAACACCGCCGGCTGCTTCACCGCCGGCGAGGCCGTGCTGACGGCCCGGCTGGCCCGTGAGGCGCTCGGCACCGACTGGGTGAAGCTGGAGGTGATCGCCGACGAGCGGACCCTGCTGCCCGACCCGATCGAGCTGCTGGACGCGGCCGAGACACTGGTCGACGACGGCTTCACCGTCCTGCCCTACACCAACGACGACCCGGTGCTGGCCCGGAAGCTGGAGGACGTCGGCTGTGCGGCGATCATGCCGCTGGGCTCGCCGATCGGCTCCGGTCTGGGCATCCGCAACCCGCACAACTTCCAGTTGATCGTGGAGAGCGCGACCGTCCCGGTGATCCTGGACGCGGGCGCCGGCACCGCCTCGGACGTGGCCCTGGCGATGGAGCTGGGCTGCGCCGCGGTGATGCTCGCCTCGGCGGTGACCCGGGCCCAGGAGCCGGTACTGATGGCCGACGCGATGCGGCACGCCGTGGAGGCCGGCCGGCTCGCCCACCGGGCGGGCCGGATCCCGCGCCGCTTCCACGCCGAGGCCTCCTCGGCGATGGCCGGCCGGGCCGCGCTGGACACCCGCGAGCGCCCGGCGTTCTAGGCGGTGTCACAAGCCGGGCACAGAGCGCCCCGGGAGCGGTGTCTCCCGGGGCCGGTGCCGGGCGCCCCCACTACACTCGCCGGGTGGACATGGCACTGGACGACCCGCTGATCGGTACCCTGCTCGACGGCCGGTACCGGGTCGAGCAGCGCATCGCGGCCGGCGGGATGTCCACCGTCTACCGGGGCACCGACACCCGGCTCGACCGGGTCGTGGCGGTCAAGGTGATGCACCCCTCGCTCGCCGGCGACGAGGACTTCACCGGCCGGTTCATCCGCGAGGCCAAGGCGGTCGCCCGGCTCGCGCACCCCAACGTCGTCAACGTCTTCGACCAGGGCGCGGACGGCGCCCACGTGTTCCTCGCGATGGAGTACGTGCCCGGCCGGACCTTGCGCGACCTGCTGCGCGACCGGGGCGCGCTCTCCATCCGGGCCGCCCTGGACGTCCTGGAGCCGGTGCTCGCCGCGCTCGGCGCCGCCCACCGGGCCGGTCTCGTCCACCGCGACGTCAAGCCCGAGAACGTGCTGATCACCGACGGCGGCCTGGTGAAGGTCGCCGACTTCGGCCTGGTCCGGCTGCTGAACGCCGCCGACGGCGCGGCGAGCTCCGGCACCGCGACCACCGGCACCGTCCTCGGCACCGTCTCCTACCTGGCCCCCGAACAGATCCGCCCCGGCGCCGGGACCGACCAGCGGGTGGACGTCTACGCCGCCGGCATCCTGCTCTACGAGCTGCTCACCGGCCACCGTCCGCACACCGGCGAGAACCCCGTCCAGGTCATGTACCGCCACCTGCACGAGGACGTCCCGGCGCCCTCGCTGACCGTGCCGGGCGTCGGTCCCGAGCTGGACGCGATAGTCGCCGCGGCCTGCGCGCGCGACCCGCGGGACCGCCCGTACGACGCGGTCGAGCTGCTGGCCGCCCTGCAACGGGTCCGCCGCGCGCTCACCCCCGCCCAGCTCGACGCCGAGCCCCCGGCCTCCACCCGGCCGAGCCCGCGGTACCCCACCAACGAGCCGACCTCGGTGATCCGGCCGGCCGTGGTCGCGCCCCCGGTCGAGCGCACCAGCGTGCTGGACGTGCCGCCGGAGGTGATGGAGCAGCTGCTCACCGAACCGCGCCCGTACGACGAGCCCGCGCCGGTGCGCACCCGGCGCCGCCCCGGCCCGTGGCGCCGGCTCCCGCGCAAGCCGCTGATCTGGACCTCCGTCCTGGCCGCGCTGGTGCTGCTGGTCGGCGGCACCACGTACGCGCTCTCCGGCGCGCTGTACACGTCGGTACCGGGCGTGATCGGCAAGGACCGCGGCGAGGCGCAGCGGATCCTCGACGGCGCCGGGATGCACGGGCGGTTCACCGAGGTGTACAGCGAGAGCGTCCCGGCCGGTCAGGTGATCTCCACCGACCCCGGCGTCGGGGCGCGGGCGCGCAAGAGCGACGCGGTCGGGGTCACCGTCTCCCGGGGGCCGAAGCGGATCGCCGTGCCCGAGCTGGTCGGCCGGCCCGCCGAGCAGGCCGCCGCCGCCCTGAGCGGCGTCCAGCTGGCGCGCGGCGGCGTCACCGAGACGTACAACGACACCGTGCCGGAGGGCTCGGTGATCAGCAGCTCGCCGGTGGCCGGCCAGCAGGTGCCGGAGAACACCCCGGTCTCGCTGGTGGTCAGCAAGGGCATGGTGGCCGTCCCGGACGTCACCGGGATGTCCAAGGACGACGCCGCCAAGGCACTGCAGGCCGCCGGGTTCGCCATGCAGAGCAGCGGGGTCAACCTGTTCGGCACCGGCAAGGTCTCCAGCCAGTCCCCGGCCCCGGGCGAGCGCCGCCCGCAGCGCACCGTGGTCACGGTCAACTTCCCGTTCATCTAAGGATTTTGCCCAGCCTTGGGGTCACGCGACGTAGCGTGGAACCAGGCCTGCCCGGCCCCGCCTGCCACGGCCAGGAGGGCTGCGGCGCCGGGATCTCCGGACGGGGCTGCGCGGCGGCCGGTACCCGAGGATGTGGTCGTCATGGGCGGACCCGCCGTCGACGGCTTGAGGGAGCGTGTACGGGGCGCGGTGATCACGCCCGCCGACGAGGGCTACGAGCAGGCCCGCCGGGTCTACAACGGCACGGTGGACCGCCGGCCGGCGGCGGTCGTCCGGGTGGCCAACGCCGGGGACGTGATGGCCGCCGTCGACTTCGCCCGGGAGAGCGGCCTGGAGCTCGCGGTGCGCGGCGGCGCCCACAGCGCGCCCGGCTACGGGACCTGCGACGGCGGCCTGGTGATCGACTTCTCCGACCGGCACGGCGTCCGGATCGACCCGGTGGGCCGGACGGCGCGCTGCGAGGGCGGCGTCACCTGGGGCGACCTCAACGACGCCGGGTACGCCTTCGGGCTCGGGGTGACCGGCGGGATCATCTCCACCACCGGCATCGCCGGGCTGACCCTCAACGGCGGCTTCGGCCACCTCGCCCGGGGGCTGGGGCTGAGCTGCGACAACCTGGTCTCGGCCGATGTGGTCACCGCGGACGGGCGGTTCCGGACGGTGAGCGAGGAGCAGGAGCCGGACCTCCTCTGGGCGCTGCGCGGCGGTGGCGGCAACTTCGGCGTGGTGACGTCCTTCGAGTACCGGCTGAGCCCGGTCAAGGACGTGGTCGCCGGGCCGTTCGTCTACGAGCTGGAGCACGCGGCCGAGGTGCTGCGGTTCTACCGCGAGTACGTCCGGGAGGCCCCCGAGGAGCTGGGCATCTTCCCCGGCTTCCACGTCGCGCCGCCGCTGCCGTTCCTCCCCGAGGACCGGGTCGGCGACTCCTTCATCCTGCTGGTGCCGTGCTGGTCCGGGCCGCCGGAGCGGGCCGAGGCGGTGCTGGCCCCGCTGCGGGACGCCGCGCCGGTGGTCGCCGAGGGCGTGGACACGGTGCCGTACCCGGCCTTCGCCGCCGCCTTCGACCCGCTGCTGCCGCCCGGCCTGCGGCAGTACTGGAAGGGCGCCTTCGCGACCGAGCTGACGGACGCGGCGATCGCCGCGCACACCGAGCACGGCCCACGGGTGCCGACGGTCCACTCGGCGGTGCACATCTACCCGATCAACGGCGCCTGCCACCGGGTGCCCGCCGACGCGACGGCCTTCGCGCACCGGGAGGCGACCTTCGCCACCGTGATCCTCGCGGCCTGGACCGACCCGGCCGACGACGCGGCCGACACCGCCTGGGTGCGCGGCTACTACGACGCGCTCGCCCCGCACTCCGACGAGGGCGGCTACATCGGCTTCATGGACCACGACGACCAGCACCGGATCGAGGCCAACTACCGGGGCAACTACGCCCGTCTGACCGAACTGAAGCGGCGGTACGACCCGGGCAACCTGTTCCGGCTGAACCAGAACATCCGGCCCTGAGGGGCCGCTACCGCAGCGGCCCGTCGCCCGGCTCCTCCTGGTAGGAGTAGCGCTGCTCCCGCCACGGGTCGGCCAGGTTGTGGTACCCGCGCTCCTCCCAGAAGCCGCGCCGGTCCGCCCGCATGTACTCCACCGCCCGCACCCACTTGGGCCCCTTCCAGGCGTAGAGGTGCGGGATGACCAGCCGGACGGGGAAGCCGTGCTCGGCGGTGAGCGGCTCGCCGTTGCGGTGGGTGGCGAAGAGCGTCCCGGGGTCGGCGAAGTCGGCCAGCCGGAGGTTGGCGCTGTAGCCGTACTCGGCCCAGACCATCACATGGGTGACACCGGGCGCCGGAGGCACCCGGGCCAGCACTTCGGAGGCCGACACGCCGGTCCACTCGCTGCCGAGCACGGAGAACTTGGTCACGCAGTGGAAGTCGGCGCGGACGGTCGCCCGGGGCAGGTCGTTGAAGCCGGCGAAGTCCCAGCGGTGCTTCGCCGCCGAGGCGGTGGCGCCGAACACCTGGAAGTCCCAGGTCAGCGGCTTGAAGCGGGGCACGGGGCCGTAGTGCAGGGCGGGCCAGCCGCGTTGCGTCCGCTGGCCCGGCGGGAGTCTCGGGTCAGACGGCGGAGGTGGTTCTTGCTCGGACTGACCCATGGCTCCATGGTGACAGACGGCGGACAACGCCTGGCGCGCGCCCCTTTCGGGTGCCGTGCGCCCCGCCCGTACGGCCCATTGGGCCACCAAATCGGATATTCCGACACATGTCCTAGTGAGTGTGAACTTACTGGAATTCGGCCCCGGCGCGGTGCCAGGATGCGTGCAGCCGGAGGGTACGGCCGTGAGTCCCGGACGCGAAGCAGGAAGGCACCGCCATGAAGGGCGACACCGAGGTCATCGAATTCCTCAACGAGCAGCTCACCGCCGAGCTGACCGCCATCAACCAGTACTTCCTGCACGCGAAGATGCAGGAGAACAACGGCTGGACGAAGCTCGCCAAGTACACCCGGCACGAGTCCTTCGACGAGATGAAGCACGCCGAGGTGCTCACCGACCGGATCCTCTTCCTGGACGGGCTGCCCAACTACCAGCGGCTCTTCCACGTCCGGATCGGCCAGACCGTCAAGGAGATGTTCGAGGCGGACCGCCAGGTCGAGGTCGAGGCGATCGACCGACTGAAGCGCGGGATCGTGGTCATGCGGGCCAAGAACGACGTCACCTCGGCGAACATCTTCGAGGACATCCTGGCCGACGAGGAGCACCACATCGACTACCTCGACACCCAGCTGGAACTGCTGGAGAAGCTCGGGGAGGCGCTCTACCTCGCCCAGCTGATCGAGCAGCCGGAGTCCTGAACCCCCGGCCGTACCCTCAGGCCGCGCGCAGCGGCCGGGCCGGCAGGACGGCCGGCGCCTGGGCCCCGTCCCGCGGTTCGGCCTCCTGGTCGTCGGCCAGCCCCAGCTTGGCCGCCAGCCGGGCGGTCGGGCAGGGCCGTGCGCCGTGCTCACCGAGCAGCGCCTGGATCCGTCGGACGCAGGAGCCGCAGTCGGTACCGGCCTTGCAGCCCCGGGCTATCTGGCGCGGGGTGTTGGCACCCGCGTCGATCTCCTTCTTCACCTGGGCCTCGGTGACCGCATGGCACATGCACACGTACATCGCGGTCTCTCCCTGCGAAGGCGACTGGCTCGAAATCGATCTTGACTAAGGCATGCCTTAGTTCACTAAGCCTCACCTTACCCGGGGATCCGGGCATGAAAAAGCCCCTCCGGGTTCGGAAATCCCGAATCCGGAGGGGCTTTCGTCACATCGGGGCCGGCCGCAGGGCCCGCCCGGGGGCGACGGCTCAGTTGCCGCCGCGGTACATCTCGGCCACCAGGAAGGCCAGGTCCAGCGACTGGCTGCGGTTGAGCCGCGGGTCGCAGGCCGTCTCGTAGCGCTGGTGCAGGTCGTCCACCAGGACCTCGTCGCCGCCGCCGACGCACTCGGTGACGTCGTCGCCGGTCAGCTCCACGTGGATGCCGCCCGGGTGGGTGCCGAGGCCGCGGTGCACCTCGAAGAAGCCCTTGACCTCGTCGAGCACGTCGTCGAAGCGGCGGGTCTTGTGGCCGCTGGAGGCCTCGAAGGTGTTGCCGTGCATCGGGTCGCAGATCCAGACCGGCTGGGCGCCGGAGGCGGTGACCTTCTCCACCAGGGTGGGCAGGTGCTCGCGGATCTTGCCCGCGCCCATCCGGGTGATGAAGGTGAGCCGGCCGGGCTCGCGCTCCGGGTCCAGCTTCTCGATCAGGGTGAGCGCCTCGTCGACCGAGGTGGTCGGGCCGAGCTTCACCCCGATCGGGTTGCGGATCCTGGACGCGAACTCGATGTGCGCGTGGTCCAGCTGGCGGGTGCGCTCGCCGATCCAGACCATGTGGCCGGAGACGTCGTACAGCTCGCCGGTCCGCGAGTCCACGCGGGTCAGCGCGGTCTCGTAGTCGAGGATCAGCGCCTCGTGCGAGGAGTAGAACTCGACGGTCTTGAACTCCTCCGGCGCCACGCCGCAGGCGTTCATGAACGCCAGCGCGTTGTCGATCTCGCGGGCGAGCTGCTCGTAGCGCTGGCCGGCCGGCGAGTTGCGCACGAAGTCCTGGTTCCAGGCGTGCACCTGGCGCAGGTCGGCGTACCCGCCGGTGGTGAAGGCGCGGACCAGGTTGAGCGTCGCGGCGGAGGCGTTGTACATCCGCTTCAGGCGCTCCGGGTCCGGGTTCCGGGACTCGGGAGTGAAGTCGAAGCCGTTCACCGAGTCGCCCCGGTAGACCGGCAGCGTCACGCCGTCGCGGGTCTCGGTCGACTTGGAGCGCGGCTTGGAGTACTGGCCGGCGATCCGGCCGACCTTCACCACGGGGACGGAGGCGGCGTACGTCAGCACGGCCGCCATCTGCAGCAGGGTCTTCAGCTTGTTCCGGATGTGCTCGGCCGAGACACCGTCGAAGGCCTCGGCGCAGTCACCGCCCTGCAGGAGGAACGCCTCACCACGCGCCACGGCACCGAGCCGGGCGCGCAGCTGGTCGCACTCGCCCGCGAAGACGAGCGGCGGATAGGAGGCGAGCTCCGCAAGGGTCTTGCGCAGAGCCTCGTGGTCCGGCCATTCAGGCTGCTGCGCCGCGGGCAGGGACTGCCAGGGGTGGGGATTCGTCACGGTCACACGGCAAGGCTACGGGGTGGGACAACCGAATTGTGACCGCCGCTCGCTGGGTGAGACACCAGGTGGACAATCGTGTGAGGCGGCTCACGGCGCCCGCCGGATCCGCTACGCTCGACGCATGAACGCGCCGCACACCTTTTCCTGGTGGTGGGCCGACCCCTCGGGTGGCCCACCGATCGCGCGTTCCTAGACGAACACGACGGCCGCCCCTCGGGGCGGCCGTCGGCGTTTCGGCGCAGACGGCCCTCCCGGGAGCGGAACCCCGAACCACCGCACCCGCCCTCCCGGAAGGAAGCCGCACCGTGAACCTCGCAGCCGACCTGCTCGCCCGCCTCACCGGCCCCGACGCCCCGGCGTTCGCCCTGCTGCACCGCCGCGCCCCCCGGCTCGCGCCGGACACCGTCGAGGTCCTGCTGGGCACCGTCGACAGCTACGAACGGCTGGCCGACCTGCCGGTCCGCGCGGGCGTCCCGGCCGACGGCCCGGTGCACGACCTGCTCGCCCTCGTCCCGTTCCGGCAGATCCGCGAGCGCGGCTTCGAGGCCGTCGACGACGCCACCCCGCTGCAGGCGCTCTCGGTCACCGAGCAGTACGCCCTCCCGCTGGCCGAGCTGCTCCCGGCGCTCCCCCGGCGGCCGGTCGCCCTGACCGGCGGCGCGTTCGACATCGACGACCAGGAGTACGCCGGGATCGTCCGCCGGGTGATCGCGGACGAGATCGGCCGGGGCGAGGGCGCCAACTTCGTCATCCGGCGGGACTTCACCGCCACCCTGGAGGACTACTCCCCCGCGCTCGCGCTGACGCTCTTCCGCCGGCTGCTCGAACAGGAGCGCGGCGCCTACTGGACCTTCCTGGTGCACACCGGGGAGCGGGTCCTGGTCGGCGCCTCCCCCGAGGTGCACGTCCGCCAGAGCGGCGGCACGGTCGTGATGAACCCGATCTCCGGCACCTACCGCTATCCGGCGGGCGGCTCCGACATCGACTCCCTGCTCGCCTTCCTCCGCGACCCCAAGGAGCTGGAGGAGCTGACCATGGTGGTCGACGAGGAACTCAAGATGATGTGCACCGTCGGCGACCTCGGCGGCCAGGTGCTCGGCCCCCGGCTCAAGGAGATGTCCCACCTCGCGCACACCGAGTACGAGCTGCGCGGGCGCACCTCGCTGGACGTCCGCGAGGTGCTGAAGGAGACCATGTTCGCCGCCACCGTCACCGGCAGCCCGGTCCAGAACGCCACCCGGGTGATCAGCCGGTACGAGCGCGGCGGGCGCGGCTACTACGCCGGCGCGCTCGCCCTGATCGGCCGCTCGGCCAGCGGGGGCCAGCAGATGGACTCCCCGATCTGCATCCGCACCGCCGACATCGACCCGGCCACCGGTCGGCTGGTCGTCCGGGTCGGCGCGACCCTGGTCCGCCACTCCGACCCGGACTCCGAGGTCGCCGAGACCCACGCCAAGGCCGCCGGGGTGCTCACCGCGATCGGCGCCCGCCCGGCCCCCGCCCGACTCCCCAACCCGTCCGGCCCGCGGCTCGCCGAGGACCACCGGGTCCAGGCCGCGCTGGACGCCCGGCGGGCCGACCTCGCGCCGTTCTGGCTCCGGATGCAGGAGCCGGCCCCGGTCACCCGGAGCGAGGAGACCCTGGTGGTGGACGGCGAGGACACCTTCACCTCGATGCTCGCCCACCTGCTGACCTCGCTCGGCCACCGGGTCACCGTGGCGCGCTTCGACGAAGCCGGCCTGCGCGAGCGGGTCGCCGCCCACCCCGGCCCGCTGGTGCTCGGCCCCGGCCCGGGCGACCCGGCCGCCGCCGACGACCCCAAGATGGCCGTCCTGCGCCCGATCGTCGCCGACGCGCTGGCCGCCGTCCGCTCCGGTGCCCGCACCGCGCCGCTGCTCGCCGTCTGCCTGAGCCACCAGCTGCTCGCGGAGCGGCTCGGACTGCCGCTGGCCCGCAAGGCCGTGCCCCACCAGGGCGCCCAGGAGACGGTCGAACTCTTCGGCGCCCGGCACACGGTGGGCTTCTACAACACCTTCACCGCGCGCTGCTCGGACCAGGACGCCGCCCGGCTCGCCGCCGAGGGCGTCGAGGTCTCCCGGGACCGGCTGACCGGCGACGTCCACGCGCTGCGCGGCGCCGGGTTCGCCGGGCTGCAGTTCCACCCGGAGTCGGTGCTCACCCGGGACGGCGTCGGGATCGTCGCCGGGCTGCTGCGGTCGGCCGCCGCCGTCCACGGCTGAGACCCCGGACGGGGTGCGCGCGTCCGTCCGGCGCGCCCCCGCCCCGGGGCGTCAGGCCTCGTCGTCCAGGCCCTGCTGGATCGCGTACCGGACCAGCTCCACCCGGTTGTGCAGCTGGAGCTTGCCGAGGGTGTTCTGGACGTGGTTCTGCACCGTGCGGTGGGAGAGCACCAGCCGGTCGGCGATCTGCCGGTACGACAGGCCCTTCGCGACCAGCCGCAGCACCTCGGTCTCCCGGGCCGTCAGCTGCGGCGCGGCGGGGGCCGTCGGGGCGGCCGGCTCGGCGGCCAGCCGGCGGAACTCGCCGAGCACCAGCCCGGCCAGGCCCGGGGTGAAGACCGCGTCGCCGACGGCGGTGCGGCGCACCGCGTCCAGCAGCTCGTCACGGCCGGCCGACTTCACCAGGTAGCCGGTCGCCCCGGACTTCACCGCCTCCAGCACGTCCGTGTGCTCACCGCTGGCGGAGAGCACCAGGACGCGCACCGAGGGATCCTGGGCGACCACCTGGCGGCAGGCCTCGGCGCCGGACAGGCCGGGCAGGTTGAGGTCCAGCACCACCACCTGCGGGGCGCAGGCACGGGCCCGGCGGACGGCCTCCTCGCCGTCCCCGGCGGTGGCCACCACGTCCAGCCCCGCCTCGGCGAGGTCGCGCGACACGGCGTCGCGCCACATCGGGTGGTCGTCCACGACCATCACCCGCACCGGCGGCCGGTCGGTCATCGGCTGGTCAGCCATCGGAACCCCTCCTCGGGACGCGCAGTTCGACCTCGACGCCCTCCCCGGGCACCGAGTACAGCTCGGCCGTACCGCCGAGGTCCAGCAGCCGGCCGCGGATCGACTGGGAGACGCCCAGCCGGCCGGCCTGTTCCGCCTCACCGAGCCGCCCGGCCGCGAAGCCCGGACCGTCGTCGCGGACGCTGACCGTGACGGCCTCCGGCTCGTCCTCCAGCAGGATCCAGGCGTGCGCCCCGGGCCCGGCGTGCCGGCGGACGTTGTCGACCGCGGCGCCCACGGCCGCCGCCAGCTCGCCGGCCGCCGGGCCGGGCAGCAGCACCGGGGTGCCGGGGGCGGAGAGGGTGATCCGCTCGTCCGTGTAGGGGCCGAGCAGGGTGCGCAGGTCCTGCGGCTCCAGCGGCGCGCGCTGCGCGGGCAGCGGTCCGCCGCTCATCAGGGCCCGCAGCGCGCGCTCCTGCTCGCCGGCCAGCCGGCCGAGTTCGGCGAAGTCCGCGCCCCGGCCGGGGCCCTGCTCGCCGCCCCGGCGCTGGACCAGGGCGAGCACCTGGAGCACCCCGTCGTGGATGTCGCGGGAGAGCCGCTCGCGCTCCCGGTTCGCGGCCTCGACCTGGAGCGCCCGGGTCAGCGTCGCCTCGCTGGCGCGGGCCAGTTCGATCACGTAGCCGATCGCGCAGCCGGCCACCATCAGCAGCACGATGTTGTGGATGTTGTCGCCGGTCGGACCGCCGTGGCCGAGGATGTTCGCCACCCCGATCACCGATCCGGCCGCCGCCGCCCAGCGCCAGCCGCCCCGGCCCGCGAAGCCCAGGACGGTGCCGGCCGCCCAGATGGTGGGCAGCGTGGGCGCGCCGTGGGCGATCCGGGCCGGGTCGTCGGTCATCCCGCTCATCACGATGCCGGTCACGACCAGGGTGAGGTCGGTGCCGAGCACGTACCAGGTGCAGCGCAGCGGCCCGGCGAAGGCGCGGGTGCTGGCGAGCGTCCAGAGCGTCAGCGCGCCGAGGTAGATCCAGCCGGCGACGGGGTGCAGGAACTCCAGGTACGAGTCGAGGTAGCGCAGCACCGCGTAACAGAGCGCCAGCACCCGGAAGAACGAGATGGCCCGCCAGAGCGGCAGTTCGACGGACATGCCGCCGGCCGCCACCGCCGCGCCGACCGATCCGGGTCTGTTCCCGTCCGACATCTCCGTGCCCCTCCCCCTGCGGGCGGACTCCGGCCTCCCGGCCTAGGCCGACCCGCTCTCCTTCTGCTCCTGCTCGGCGGCCTTCTGCGCCTTCTCCGCCTCCGCCTTCTCGGCCTTGGCGGCGGCCTGCTCGGCCTTCTGGACGGCCTTGCGCTCGGCGTCGGCACGCTTCTTGTCGTCGGCGATCTGCCGCTTGGCGGCGGTCGCGTAGACGTCCACGTACTCCTGGCCGGAGAGCCGCATGATCTCGTACATCACCTCGTCCGTCACCGAACGGAGGATGAAGCGGTCGTTCTCCATGCCGTGGTAGCGGGAGAAGTCCAGCGGCCGGCCGATCCGGATGCCCGGACGGATGCCGAAGTTGGGGACGACCTGGCCGGGCGGCTGCACCTTCTCGGTGTCGATCATCGCGACCGGGATCACCGGCGCGCCGGTGGCCAGCGCGACGCGGGCCAGGCCGCCGACCTTGCCGCGGTACAGCTTGCCGTCGGGCGAACGGGTGCCCTCCGGGTAGACGCCGAACAGCTCGCCGCGGTCCAGCACGGCGATCGCGCTGCGGATCGCCGCCTCGCCCGCGCCGCGCACGCCGGAGCGGTCCACCGGCAGCTGGCCGACGCCCTTGAAGAAGGCGGCCGTCAGCTTGCCCTTCAGGCCCGGCGTGTTGAAGTACTCCGCCTTGGCGATGAAGGTCACCCGACGCCTGATCAGCGCGGGGAAGAAGAAGGAGTCCGAGAAGGAGAGGTGGTTGCTCGCGATGATCGCGGCACCCTCGGCGGGGATGTTCTCCTCACCCTCGATCCACGGCCGGAAGAAGATCCGTAGCAGTGGCGCGACGATCATCTTCATCAGTCGGTAGAACAACGCCGGGCCTCCTGTTATGCGGACCGGTCGATCCTAATGCCCCGCGGCCACCGCCCGCGCCCCGCCCCGCCCCGCCGGGGTGTCCGGCAGGGGTGTACGACGCGTGCGGGCGCGTGGGACGATGCGGTTTCCGCAGCCCGCCGTTCCGCCCTCCCCCGTCCCAACGCGCCGCCGCCCGCGAAGGAGCCCGTCATGCCGCTGCTGCCCGGTGCCGAACCGTACCGCCACCGGGGCGGGCCGGTGGGCGTACTGCTCTGCCACGGGTTCACCGGCTCGCCGCAGTCGCTGCGCCCGTGGGCCGAGGAGCTGGCGGCGGCCGGGTACACCGTCTCGCTGCCGCTGCTGCCCGGCCACGGCAGCCGCTGGCAGGACATGCAGGTGACCCGCTGGGAGGACTGGTACGCGGAGGTCGAGCGGGAGTTGCTGGCGCTGGCCGCCGAGTGCGAGCGGGTCTTCGTCCTCGGGCTGTCGATGGGCGGCGGGCTGGCGCTGCGGCTGGCCGCGCTGCACGGCCCGGTGGTCTCCGGACTGGTGCTGGTCAACCCGTCGGTGCGTTCCGACAACCCCGCGAGTGTGCTGCTTCCGGTGCTGCGCCACGTGGTGCCGAGCCTGCCCGGGATCGCCAACGACATCGCCCGCCCGGGCTCCGTCGAGGTCGGCTACGACCGGACGCCGCTGCACGCCGCCTGGTCGCTGGCCCGGCTCTGGAAGGACGTGCAGCGCCGGCTGCCGCAGGTGACCCAGCCGGTCCTGCTCTTCCACAGCCCGCAGGACCACGTGGTCTCGGCGGCCAACTCGGAACTGGTGCTGGCCCGGATATCCTCGACCGACGTGACGGAGCGGTTGTGCCAGCGCAGCTACCACGTCGCGACGCTGGACCACGACGCGGCGGAAATATTCGCGGCCGGCCAGGACTTCATCCGACGGCTGGCTCCCGCGCACGCGGCGGGCGTCACCCGGATAGAATCCGACGATCACCAAGGCTGAAGGGCCGGAAGTGCACGAGAGCAGCACGGCGGGCGGCGGGGACGAGGCGCCCCGCGAGGACGCGGAGAACACCGAGGCGGACGCCTCGAAGGCCGAGGCCGCCAAGGCCGACGGCGTGAGGACCGAGGCCGCCAAGACCGAGAGCGCGAAGACCGAGGCCGCGAAGACCGAGAGCGCCAAGACCGACGGCGTGAAGACCGAGGGCGCGAAGACCGAGGGCGCCAAGACCGACGGCGTGAAGACCGAGGGCGCCTCGGGTGAGGCCGCCCCGGCGCCCGAAGCGCCCCGGGTGCGGCGCGCGCCCGAGCGCAGCCAGGCCGAGCAGGACGAGATCTTCGCCGCGCTGGTCGCCCAGTTCGACGACCCCGTCGACCTCAACAACCCGGACTGGCCGGAGGTCGAGGACCTCCGGGCGCGCGGCGAGCTCAAGGGCGGGTTCAAGGAGGGCACCGACCCGGACGACCTCGCCGACCTGGCACCGCAGCCGCGGCCCCGCTCCACCCGCCCGGTGATGCCGGCCGCCGGATCGGGCCCGCGCGACTTCGAGCTGACCGAGGAGACGGACGAGGGCCACTTCGTCCCGCCGGAGCCGCCGCCGCTGCCCGCCGCCGACGTCACCGCCAAGTTCGCCTGGCTCGCCGTGCTCGGCGGGCCGGCCCTGCTGCTGTTCGACGCGGTGGTCTGGCGCGAGGTGTCCGGCTGGCCGGCCTGGGTCGGCGTGACCGCCTTCCTCGGTGGCTTCGTCACCCTGGTGGTCCGGATGAAGGAGCGCGACGAGGACGAGCCGGAGGACCCGCACGGCGGCGCCGTCGTGTAGGGCCGCGCACCGGCGGCCCGGGGCCGAGCCGGTCACCCCGGCCCGGCCACGGAGTTCAGCCGGCCGGGAGCTCCAGGACGGCGAGCAGCGGCAGATGGTCGGTGGCGGCCCGCAGATCGCCCTCGGTGACACCGGGCAGGCCGTGCGGCACCCCGCACGCGAGCACCCGGACGCCGGGGGTCGCGAAGACGGCGTCGATCCGCTGGTAGGGGTTGTCCGGGACGGACGTGAAGGTGCCGCCCCAGGGTGCCGCGAGATGGCCGTCCTGCAGCCGGCCGGCTAGCAGCTGCCAGCCGGCGCCGTCCGGGTGTTCGTTGAAGTCCCCCGCCACCACGCCGAGTTCGGTGATCTTCAGCTGGTCCAGCAGCAGCTCGAACTGGCCGCGGCGCTCCTCGGCGTCCAGGCTCAGGTGGCAGCTGGTGACGCCGAACGGCGCCGAGCCGGCGATCCGGACCAGCGCGCTCGCGAAGCCGCGCGCGTGCAGCCCGCGGGTCTTGGGCAGCAGCCGGTCGTGGACGGCGAGCAGCTCCACGCCCGGGCCGCCGAGCAGTAGCGGCCCCGCGGCGATCCGGCCGCCGCCGGCCAGCACCTCGGTGCCGGTCGCCCGCGCCAGCCAGGCCGCCTGGCCCCGCGGGCGCCAGTAACGCGGCGACTCCTGAACGCAGACCACGTCCGGTTCACACGCCCGGATCACCCGAACGAGGGCGTGCCGGTCGTCGCGGAGCGAGCGGATGTTGTAGCTGAGCAGCCGCAGCCGCCGCGGCCCGGGCGGCGGCAGGTCGGTCGGTCCGGTGGTCAAGGCGGTCCTCCCCTTTCGTCCGGTGTCGACCGTACGACAGGGGCCGGGCGGCCGGGCGGAACACGACGGCGGCGGCGCGGCCGGGCCACGAGGCTCCGGT
>NZ_JBHWUI010000008.1:0-40836 GCF_042737525.1 Kitasatospora sp. NPDC059973
CGCCACCCCCCGAGCCGCCCGCCGTGCCTGCGGTGCCCGCCCCACCCGTCCTGCCCGCCGATGTCCCGGTGCCTGCGGCGCTCGCGGCGACCCCCGCGCCCTCCGCTCCGACCGTCCCCGCCCCCTCCCCGGAGCCGTCCCCGTCGCCCGCGGTCGCCGGCAACCCCTCGGTGGAGGTCGCCACCCCCACCGCCGCCGCCACCCCGGTCGGCCCGCACCACGCCGCCGGGTCCGGTCGCACCCCGCGCCCGGGCGGCCGCTCGCCGGACGCCCTGCCGGTCGCCTCCGTCCTGCTGGTCGTCCTGCTGCCCGCCGCCGCCGCGGTCACGGCGCTCTCCCGCTTCCGCCGCTGAAACCCCGGGAACCACCGTGTCGAACCTGCTGCAGACACTCGCCGTCGTCCTGGGCGTCGCCCTGGTGGCCGCCGCCATCGTCCTGCTGAAGGGGCGCTTCTTCCCCGTCCCCGAGGACGCCGAGCCGCGCGAGGACGTCGCCGAGTACATCGCGATGATGGTCGGCGTCCTGTACGCGCTGGTGCTCGGCCTCTCGATGGTCTCGGTCTGGGAGATCCACAGCGGCGCCCTCAACCACTCCCAGGACGAGGCCGGCGCCCTCCACCAGACCTACCTGCTCGCCGACCTCCTGCCGCCGGACCGCCGCGACGCGCTGCGCACCACGGCCACCGCCTACGCCGTCCAGGTCGTGCACGCCGAGTGGCCGCGGATGGCGGCGCGCGAGCCGCTCGGCCCGGACGGCTGGGGGCTGCTGAACCAGCTGCGGACGGTCAGTCAGACCTCCTCACAGGACGACACCCCCACGCAGCAGAACGCCTCGCAGGAGATGCTCGCCGTCCTCACCACCCTCGACGACGCCCGCCGGGGCCGGGAGGCGTCGGCGATGAGCAGCCTCTCCACGGTGCTCTGGGTCGGGCTGGTCATCGGCGGCACCCTCACGGTGGCGTTCATGTTCCTGTTCGGCATCAAGCGCAGCGCCACCCACGTGGTGATGGTGATGGGTCTGACCGGGCTGATCGCCTTCACCATCCTGCTGATCCAGCAGCTCGACGCGCCCTTCGACGGCTTCCTCGCCGTCACTCCGCAGGCCTTCACGCGGTACTTCCCGTTCGTCTGACCGGCACTCCGGCGACGCGCACGGCCCGGGCGCGCACCGCACGGAGCCGGAGGTCGTCCCCGTCGTCAGGGCCTGAAGGACGCTGGGCGGGCTGCCGGGGCGGCGGACGAAACAGTTCTTCCGGGACCGATGAGTTCGGGTGGTGGCGGCGGTCAAACCTGGGAAAGCATCGCCCGCTACCCGAGGAGACCTGACATGTCCGACATCACCACCCTCACCGCCCCTGACGTGACGACCACCGCGAGGTCCGGCAGGGCCGTGGCCGGTGTGGTCCTGGCGTCGCGGGTGCTGCTCGCCCTCTTCTTCGCCCTGGCCAGCGCGCTCCCGAAGCTGCTCGCACTGCCCGCCGCGACGGAGGTCTTCGACGCGATCGGGGCGGGCCACTGGTTCATGTACCTGACCGGGCTGGTGGAACTGGCCGGCGCGGTCGGCCTGCTGGTCCGCCGCCTGGCCGGGCCGGCCGCCATCGGGCTGATCGTCTTCCTGGCGTTCGCGTTCGTCACCCAGCTCACCGCGATGCACGGCGAGAACGCCGGGACGCCGTTCGTCTTCATGGTGCCGCTGGCCGTCATCGCCTGGAACCGGCGCGCCGGGACGGTCGGGCTGCTCGCCCGCCGGCCGTGACCGGCCGCCCGGTCGCCCGGGGCCGTCACAGCTCGGTGAGTTCGCCCAGGCCCAGGGTGCGGAGCGTGAGGTCGGCCATGTGCCGGTGGCCGACGGCGTTGGGGTGCGCGGGGTCGTCGAGCCAGGCGATCGGGTCGCTGTCGGGGAAGTGGGCGAGCCAGTAGGCCTCGTGGTCGACCAGCAGGGCTCCGGTGTCCGCGGCGATCTCGCGCACCGCCTGGCAGTAGGCGGGCAGTTCGGCGCGGGCGGCGCGTCCGGCCCGGCTGACCACGAGGGGCGTGTGCAGCACGATCTGGGCCCCGTCGGTCCTGGCGATGATCGCGCGCATCGACGCGTGGAACTCGGCGAGTCCGTCGAGCCCGGCGCGGGCGTCGTTGGTGCCCAGCGAGATGGACAGCACGTCGGGGGCGAACCGGCCGATGAGGTGGTCGTACGCGCCGAGGACGTCGGTGGCGCGCCAGCCGGACACCCCGGTGTTGACCACGATGTCGGTCAGCCGGTCGAGCTGCCAGCCAACGCGTTCGTGCACGTGCTCCACCCAGCCGCGGGCGCCGTGCGTGTGCAGGACGGCCTGGGTGATGCTGTCGCCGGCCATCACCCAGGTCATCGGTCTGGTGGACAGTTCGATCATGTGATCATCCCCCTGTGTTCGATGCGCGGGCGGCGGCCCTCGACCGGCGCCCCGAGAAGTTGATCATATGGGCTGAGGTTTCCTGGGGGCCCGGTGCCAGGGCAGGAGGGCGCAGGACGGGAGGGAGCGGTAGCCGCCTGTAGCGGGCCCGAGGAGGCGCGCCCTTTCCGGGCGGCGACGCCACGCACGCCCGCCGCCCGGCAGCCGTTCGCGGATCGTAAGGCCGTACGCGCGGGATCTCCCGGCGCCGGCTCCTACAGTGGCGGCACAGTCAGGTGAGAGAGGTGGATTCAGTGACGGACGATCAGATCATCCTGCCCCGCGCGGATGTGGGGGTGATCGGCGGCTCCGGGCTCTACGAGCTGCTGGACGACATGGTCGAGGTGCGGATCCGGACCCCGTACGGCGAGCCGAGCGACGCGCTGTTCGTCGGCGAGGTGGCCGGCCGCCGGGTCGCCTTCCTGCCCCGGCACGGCCGCGGCCACCGCCTCCCGCCGCACCGGATCAACTACCGGGCCAACCTCTGGGCGCTGCGCTCGCTCGGCGTCCGCCAGGTGCTCGGGCCCTGCGCGGTGGGCGGGCTGCGGCCCGAGTACGGACCGGGGACGCTGCTGGTGCCGGACCAGTTCGTGGACCGGACCAGCGGCCGGGCGCAGACCTACTACGACGGACTGCCGCTGCCGGACGGCTCGGTGCCCGAGGTGGTGCACGTGTCGATGGCGGACCCGTACTGCCCGCAGGGGCGCCGGGCCACGCTCTCGGCGGCGGCCGGCGCCGCCTGGGAGCCCGTGGACGGCGGCACCCTGGTGGTGATCGAGGGCCCCCGCTTCTCGACCCGCGCCGAGTCCCGGTGGTTCACCGCCAACGGCTGGTCGGTGGTCGGGATGACCGGCCACCCGGAGGCCGCCCTGGCGCGCGAACTCGGCCTCTGCTACACCTCCGTGGCCCTGGTCACCGACCTCGACGCGGGGGTGGAGAGCGGCGAGGGGGTCACCCACGCGGAGGTGCTCGCCGTCTTCGCGCGCAATGTCGAGCGGCTGCGCACGGTGCTGTTCAAGACGATCGGCCTGCTGCCCACCGAGCGCGCCTGCCCGTGCGGTCACGCACTGGACGGCCTCACGACAGGTCTTCCCGGCGTGCCGGGCGACTGACCGGCCGGGGCCGGCGCCACCGCCGGACGAGCCCGATCAGCAGGGCGAGTGCGGCGGTGGCGGCCAGGACGGCGAGCCAGTTGCGCAGGTAGGGCAGCGGCAGCAGCGAGGGGTTGCCGTGGTCGTCGTCGGCGCGCAGTACGGCCGGGAGTCCGACGGCGGTCACGGCGGCGGCCACGACCAGCCAGCCGCGCAGCACCGGTCCGCGGGCCAGGTGGGCGCCGACCAGGCAGAGCAGCGGGAGCCAGACCCCGTCGTGCAGGACCAGCGCCCCGATCCCCCAGACCAGGACCTGCGCCGGGTCGGTGAGGTAGACGTCGGTCAGCAGGCCGTAGAGGCCGTAGCCGATCAGGGCGAGACCGGCGGCGAGGGTGGTGCCGCGGAGCCAGCCGGTCATCGGGACACCTCCAGCCGGGCGACCCACTTGGTCTGCAGCACGCCGGGGCGGTTCGGCGCGATGACGCGCGCCGGGAAGCCGTGGTCGGCGTCCAGCGTCTCGCCGTCGACCCGGAGGGCGAGCAGGGTGAGCGGGTCGTCGACGTACTGCGCGGGCATCTCCATCACCCGGTAGGGGCCCTCCTCCTCCAGCGAGGTGACCCGCACGGCGGAGCCGGCCGGCGCACCGGCCCGGGCCATCAGCTCGGCGACCCGGACGCCGCCCCAGCGGGCGCTCGCGCTCCAGCCCTCCACACAGGCGATCGGCAGGACCGCCTCGTGCTGGGGGAGCCGGGCCAGTTCGTCGAGACCGATCTCGTACGGCCGGGGGCCGTCCACCCGCAGCCGCCAGCCGGCGGGCACCTCCACCGTCCCGGCCTGCGCGGCGGTGCGGTTCACCGGGAGCCCCTGCGGGCCCAGGTCGGGCCGGCGCGGCGCCAGCAGGTTCAGCGGGCGCAGCCAGGGCACGCTCTGCCCGGCCGTGGTGAGCGTCACCGCGCCGACCGCCGCGGCGACCGAGGTCAGGAAGGCGCGCCGCCCGGGGACGGTGAGCCGGGGCCGGCGCCAGTTCCGGGCGATCAGCGGCGCCTTGGCCGCGAGGTGGACCAGCAGACCGCCGGTGGCCAGCCAGCCGACCCAGAAGTGGGTCTGCCGGAACGGGAACGGCCACGGGTACCACTGGAGGGTGTTCAGCAGGCCGGTGAACAGTTCCAGCAGCAGGGCGGCCACCAGGACGGCGATGCCCAGCCGCTCCAGCGCGTGCGCCGCGCTCCGGGCCGGCGGCCACTCGAACAGCCGCGGGTACACCGTCCAGAGCTTGGCCCCGAGCAGCGGGACGGCGGCGATCCCGCTGACGACGTGCAGCCCCTGGGTGACGCGGTAGCCGTTCACCGGGCGCGCGGGCAGCAGGCCCGCGAGCCGGCCCGTCGGGTCCTGGAGCAGGTGGCTGAGGAGACCGGTCAGGAAGCAGAGCACCAGCGCGGCGCCCAGCCACCGGCCGAGGACGACGGCGGTGCGCGGCTCGTGCAGGGCCGAGCGGAAGACGCCGTCCCGGAACGGGCCGCGGCGCAGGGACGCGGGCGGCGGCGGGAGGGCGAGGCGGGGGCGGCGCCGGGCGCCGGGGTGCTTGGAATCCACGCCCTCATCGAAGCGCCATCCGGCCCCGCGCGGCGGGTGCGACGTGCTTACGGAAGTCGAACGGGGGCCGCCGCGGCCGTTCGCGGCGCCGCCACGGTGGCAGGGTGAGCGGGTGGCCACTCGGACCCTTCTGCCCTGCACGCTCGTCCTCGCCGCCCTGGTGGCGGCCCTGGCGGCGACCGTGACCGGCGGCGGCACGCTCGCCGACCGCGGCCCGCTCCACGGCTGGTACGCCCTCGACGCGGGCCTGTTCGTGCTGGCGCTGCTGCTCCTGCGGCGGGTGCCGGCCCGCCGGGTGGCGCCGCTGGTGCTGGCCGGGAGCGTGGCGGTCGCCGCCGTCGGACTGCTCGCACCGCCCCGGACCAGCGACGACGCCTACCGGTACGTCTGGGACGGCCGGGTGCAGGCGGCCGGCATCTCCCCCTACGCGCACGCCCCGGACGACCCGGCGCTGGCCCGGCTGCGCGACCCGGGCCTGTTCCCGGCGACGGACGGCTGCACGGAGTGGGACGAGCGGCGGACGGCGGCGGGCGACTGCACCCGGATCAACCGGCCCGCCGTGCGCACCATCTACCCGCCGGTCGCGCAGGTCTGGTTCCTCGCCGTGCACCCCTTCGGGGGCGGGGTGCGCGGGGTGCAGGTGGGCGGCGCGCTGCTGGCGGTCGCGACCACGGGCGCGCTGCTGGTGGTCGGGCGGGGCAGCCGGCGGGCGGCGCTCTGGGGGTGGTGCCCCGGCATCACCGTGTGGGCGGTCAACGACGCGCACGTCGACACCCTCGGCGCGCTGCTGATGACCGTCGGGCTGGGCTGCGTGGCCGGCCGCCGGCCCGGTACCGGGGGCGTGCTGCTCGGCGCCGCGGTCGCCACCAAGCTGCTGCCGGCCCTCGCCCTGCCCGGGGCGCTGTCGGGGGCACTGTCGGGGGCGCTCGCCCGCCGGCCGACCCGCCGGGACGTCGCCGTCCTCGGCGCGGCGCTCGGGGCGTTCGCGCTGGCGTACCTGCCCCACGTCGCCGTCTCGGGCCCGGCGGTGCTCGGGTACCTGCCGGGCTACCTGCGGGAGGAGGGCTACGAGCAGGGGCACCTGGACCGGTTCGGGCTGCTGCGCCTGGCGGTGCCCGACCGCTGGGCGCCGTGGGCGGCGGCCCTGGTGCTGGCGGCGGTGGTGTGGCGGGTGCTGCGGCACGGCGACCCCCGCCGCCCGTGGCGGGGCGCGCTGCTGGTGACCGGCACGGCCCTGCTGCTCGTCGCGCCGGCCTACCCCTGGTACGGCCTGCTGGTGGTGGCCCTGGTCGCGCTCGACGGCGGCTGGGAGTGGCTGGCCGTCCCGGCTGCCGGGCAGGTGCTCTACCTGGTCGGCGGCGGGCCGGCGCAGCAGGCCGCGTACGGGGCCGCGCTGGCCTGCGTGCTCGGGGTGCCGGCGGTGCGCGGGCTCCTGCGCGCCCGGCGGTGCGCGGCCGGGGAACGGGCCTCGGCGGGCGCGCGGGAGATGACGAAAGCCTGACGGCTCGGCGTCGGGGCTGGTCGCGGGTACGGGCCGGCTGTTCCAATCGAGCCGTGGACAGTAGAGCGAAGCGATCCCGGGGCACCCCGGTGGGCCGGCGGGTGGTGCTCGGCCTGGTCGGCCTCGGCGCCGCCGGCGTGGCGGCCGGACCCTTTCTCCAACGCGCCCAGGACGCCCTGGCCGGCCAGGACCCGACCGGGCTCACCGGCCTGCTGCCGGGCGGCGGCGGCTTCCGGTACTACTCCGTGGTGGCCTCGGTGCCCTCCCGGGGCCCCGACACCTACAGCCTCACGGTGGACGGCCTGGTGGAGCGCCCCGGCAGCTACCGGCTGGCCGACCTCCAGGCGATGCCGCAGCGCCGGATCGTGCGCGACGTGCAGTGCGTGACCGGCTGGCGGGTGCCGAACACCCCGTTCGAGGGAGTGCCGCTGGCACACCTGCTGGACGCCGCCGGCGTCTCGGCGGGCGCCCGGGCGGTCCGGTTCAGCTGCTTCGACGGCGAGTACACCGAGAGCCTCACCCTGGAGCAGGCCCGGCGGGACGACGTGGTGGTCGCGCTCAAGCTCCAGGACGCCCCGATCTCCCACTCCCACGGCGGACCGGTGCGCCTGTACGTGGCGCCGATGTACTTCTACAAGTCGGCCAAGTGGCTGTCGGGCATCACCGTGACCGACACCGTGGAGCCCGGGTACTGGGAGCGCAACGGCTACGACGTCGACGCCTGGGTCGGCCGCTCGAACGGACGTGACGATGCCCCGACCGCCTGACCTCCTGCTCCGCTTCGCCCGCGCCGAGCGCTGGGTGCACCGCACCACCGCGGCCCTGATGCTGGTCTGCCTGGCCACCGCCGCCTGCCTCTACCTGCCGCCGCTGGCCGAACTGGTCGGCCGCCGGCGCCTAGTGGTCACCGTGCACGTCTGGTGCGGACTGGCCCTGCCGGTACCGCTGCTGCTCGGGCTCGCCTTCCGGGCGGTGCGGGCGGACGTGTCGAGGCTGAGCCGCTTCCACCCGGTGGACTGGGTCTGGCTCCGGGCGACCCGGGCCCGCGCCTCGTACCGCCCGGCGGGGAAGTTCAACGCCGGGCAGAAGCTCTACGCCCAGTGGACGCTGGGCGCGATGCTGGTGATCCTCGGGACGGGCCTGCTGATGTGGCTCACCCACCTGGCGCCGACGGCCTGGCGGACCGGCGCGACCTTCGTCCACGACTGGCTCGCGGCGGCCATCGCCGTGGTGACCGCCGGGCACGTCTGGATGGCCGTCCGGGATCCGGAGGCCCGGCGCGGCATGCGGACCGGGCTGGTCGACCGGCGCTGGGCCGAGCGCGAGCACCCGCTGTGGCCGGCGGAGCGCCCGGCGGCGGACGCCGAAGCGGTGCCCGTCAGCGGGGACGGTCCGCCCTCCTGAAGGCGAGGAACCGGCGGCCGAGGGCGGACCAGCGCTCGGTCTCGGCCAGCCCGGCGCGCTCGGCCCGGCGGGCGGTGGCCGCCGCGCCGCAGCGGGCCCAGGCGAACGGCGGCCCGAGCCGCCCGTCGTAGCCCTCCACCCGAACGGTGATCCGTTCGTCGATCTCCCGCGGATCCACCTCGACCAGCAGCACGCCTCCCGGTGCGAGGAGTTCGGCGCCGCGGCGCAGCAGCAGCCCCGGGTCGCCGCCGATGCCGAGGTTGCCGTCGGCGAGGAGCGCCCCGCCCCAGCGGCCCTCGGCGGGCAGCCGGTCGAACACCGAGCGGCACAGGGCCGGGCCGCCGAGGCGCCGGGTGCGGTCCACCGCCGCTCCGGTGATGTCGACGCCGAGCGCCGGCACTCCCAGCTCCAGCAGGGCCGCGACCAGCCGGCCGGGTCCGCAGCCGAGGTCCACCACCGGCGCGGTCAGCCGGCGGCAGCGCTCCAGCAGCCCGTGGTCCGCCCCGGCGGCGGGTGCGCACCAGCGCTCGACGTCGAGCGGGATCCGGTGGCCGTCCTCGCCGCGCAGCCAGAGCGGGCCCCGCCCGGCGCGGACGGCCTCGGCGAACGGGTCGTCCACCCACGCTCCGGCGGCGACGGTCATCGCGTCACCTCCGAGGTGGTCCCGAGCGCGCCGTCGGCCTGCTCCGGGCTGCCGGTCCCGAGCGCGCCGGCCGCCTCGACCGCGTCGTGGGCCTCGACCGCGTCGGGGAGCCTCATCGCGCGCAGGCGGGCCGCGAAGCCGCTGTGCGGAGCCTCGGCGGCGACCAGCCGCGCGTCGGCGACGGTGTCCACGTCGGTGAGCACCGGGAGGTGGTGGACGGCGAGCCGCTCGGCGGTCAGACGGTCGAGCAGGGCGCGCCCGGTCTCCGGGGTGGACATCGGCAGCCCCAGCAGCAGCCGCCGGGCCAGCTCCCCGGTCGGCCGGGCCAGCCCGAGCGCCCAGAACCCGCCGTCGGCGGCCGGCCCGTACCAGGCGTCGGCGCCCCCGCGCCGGGCGGGCGACAGCGGCTCCGCGAGCAGCGCCGCGTCCACCTGCGGGGTGTCCATGCCGACCAGCAGCGCCGGCGCCTCCGGGGCGGCCTCGGCGGCGTGCGTGAAGGCGGCCGCCAGCCGTTCGTCCAGCCCGCCGCCCCGCTGCGGCACGACCTGCCAGCCGGGCGGGAGCCAGCGCCCGGCCTCGCCGTCCAGCACGAGCAGCCGCCGCCCGGCCGGCACCCGGCCGAGGGTGGCCAGGGTGTCGGCGAGCGCGGCCTCGGCCAGCGCCGCGGCCTGCTCGGGTGTGCAGGGCGGGGTGAGCCGGGTCTTCACCCGCCCCGGGACGGGCGACTTGGCGATCACCAGCAGGGTGGCCGGCGGCGCGGCCAGCACGGCCCGCATGTCGCGGACGGCCTGCCGGGTGCCGCGCACGGTACCGGTGACCTTGGAGCGACCGGTGCGCGGCAGGTAGTCGACGGGCGTCTCGGCGATCCGCATCCCCGCCGCCGAGGCGGCGAGCACCATCTCCAGCGGGTAGCCGGAGCGGCGGTCGCCCAGGCCCAGCGCCAGCAGCCGCTCACGGCGGGCGGCCCGCATCGGCCCGAGGTCGTGCAGCGGCGCCCCCGTCCGCGCCCGCAGCCGGCGGGCCAGCACGGCGTTGGCCAGCCGGGCGTGCGGCGGCCAGGCCCCGGCGGCCGCCGGGACGCGCCGGCCCAGCACGAGGTCCGCCGAACCGTCCAGGACCGGCGCGGCGACCCGCGGCAGCTGGGCGGGATCCAGCGAACCGTCACAGTCCAGGAAGCAGACCAGCTCGGCGGTGGCGGCGAGCAGTCCGGCGTGGCAGGCGGCGCCGAAGCCGCGCCGCGGCTCCTCGACGACGGTCGCGCCCAGCGAGCGCGCCAGGTCGGCGGAGCCGTCGCGGGAGCCGTTGTCGACGACGATCGCCCGCCAGCCCGCGGGGATCCGACCCAGCACCCAGGGCAGCGCCGCGGCCTCGTCGAGGCAGGGCAGGATCACATCGGCGGACGGTGGTCCGGCGGACGGTACGGGGGGAGTCGGAGAGATCACGTCGGCCACGCTAAGGGCGGGCAGCCCGGCGGCGGCCGAACCGCGCCCTTACGAAAGTCCAACGGCGGGCACCGCCCCGGCCCGGCCGCGCCCGCGATCTTACGGAACCCGAACGTGCGCCGGCGCGACCCGTCCGGCCCCGCCCGCAGCTCGTATCCTCGGCGAGGTGAACGAGAGCCCCGCCTCCGGCGGACCACCCGACCCCGCCCGCATCCTGGTGATCGACGACGACCTCACCGTGGCCGAGGTCGTCGCCGGCTACCTCACCCGGGCCGGCCACCGGGTCGACCGGGCGAGCGACGGGAACCAGGGCCTCGACCTGGCGCGCCGGCACCGCCCCGACCTGCTGGTCCTGGACCTCATGCTGCCCGGGATCGACGGCCTCGAACTGCTGCGCAGGCTGCGCGCCACCGAGGCCGGCGCCGACCTGCCGGTGGTCATGCTCACCGCCAAGGGCGACGAGGCGGACCGCATCCTCGGTCTGGAACTGGGCGCGGACGACTACGTCACCAAGCCGTTCAGCCCGCGTGAACTCGTGCTGCGGGTCCAGTCCGTGCTGCGCCGCTCCCGGGCCGCCGCGCCCGCCCTCACGGCCCCCGGGCCGCTGGTGTCCGGGGACATCACGCTCGACCCGCAGGCCCGCCGCGCCCACCGCAGGGGGAGTGAACTCCTCCTCACACTCCGGGAGTTCGACCTGCTCGCGTTCCTCCTCCGGCACCCCCGGACGGTCTTCGCCCGGCAGGAGCTGATGCAGCGGGTCTGGGGCTGGGACTTCGGCGACCTGTCCACCGTCACCGTCCACGTCCGCCGGCTGCGCGAGAAGATCGAGGACGACCCCGCCGCACCGACCCTGATCACCACCGTCTGGGGCGTCGGCTACCGCTACGACCCGGTGACGGCGGACGCGCCAGGGGCGACGACGGAACACGGCACGGACCGCGAGGACGGCTCGGAGTGAAGGACCTGCTGCTGATCGCCCTGTTCGCGGGGCTCGGCGCCACCGGTGCCGGTCTGCTCGGCTGGGTGGCGGTGCGACTGCTGCGCCGCCGCTCGATGGCGCTCTCGCTCTTCTGCGTCGCCGTCGTCACCGTCCTCGCGGTCACCTCCGGGACGTTCGCCGTCGCCCAGGCGATGTTCCTCTCCGGACACGACCTCGGGGTGGTGATCACCGTCCTCGGGATGGCCTCCGTGGTCTCACTGCTCACGGCCGCGCTGCTCGGCCGCCAGGTGGTGGCCGGCAGCCGGGCGCTCACCGAAGCCGCCCGCACCGTCGGGAGCGACGCCGGCTTCACCGCGCCGGCGCACCCGCTCGGCCTCGAACTGGCCCAGCTCAGCGAGGAACTCGCCGCCACCAGCGCCCGGCTCGCCGGAGTCGCGCGCCCGGGCGCAGGCGCTGGACGCCTCGCGGCGCGAGCTGATCGCCTGGATCTCCCACGACCTGCGCACCCCGCTGGCCGGGCTGCGCGCCATGGCCGAGGCGCTGGAGGACGGCGTGGCCGAAAGGCCGGACCAGTACCTCAAGCGGATCCGCTCCGAGGTCGAGCGGCTCACCGGGATGGTCGACGACCTCTTCGAACTCTCCCGGATCCAGGCCGGCGCGCTGTCCCTGTCGCTCGCCCGGGTGTCGGTCTACGACCTGGTCGACGACGCGCTGGCCGGCGCCCACCCGCTGGCCCGGCAGCGCGGCGTCCGCCTGGAGGGCCGGCAGGTCGCCGCCGAGCCGGTCGAGGTGGACAGCGGTGAGATCACCCGGGTGCTCGGCAACCTGCTGGTCAACGCGATCCGCTCGACGCCCGAGGACGGTGTGGTCGCCGTCTCCGCCCGCCGCGAGGTGGACGAGGTGGTGCTCTCGGTCACCGACGGCTGCGGCGGCATCCCGGAGCAGGACCTCTCGCGGGTCTTCGAGACCGGCTGGCGCGGCAGCGCCGCCCGCACGCCGCGGCGCGATCGCGGTGAGGGCGGCGAGGGCGGGGACAGCGGCGCCGGACTGGGGCTGGCCATCGTCCGCGGCATCGTCGAGGCGCACGCCGGCCGGGCCCGGGTGCACAACGTCACCGGGGGCTGCTGCTTCGAGATCGCGCTCCCGGCGGCGCGCGGCTGACCGCCCGGGCCGGGCCGTTCTCGGCGCCGTTCTCGGGGGGCCCCGAACGGCCCGGTCGGGCCGGTCGGGCAGGTCCGGGGCAGACCCGGTCAGACCCGCAGGGGCGCCGCCGCGAACTCGGCCATGCCCGCCCGGAACGGCACCCGGGCCCGCCAGCCCAGCTCGGCCCGGAGCCGGGAGGAGTCGGCGGTGATGTGCCGGACGTCCCCGAGCCGGTACTGGCCGGTTACCACCGGCGCCGGGCCGCCGTGGGCGTCGGCCAGTGCCCGGGCCGTCTCGCCGACCGTGCGCACCTCGCCGCTGCCGACGTTGTACGCCCGGGTACTGCCCGGCGGGCGGTCGCCGACGGACCCGAGGGCCGCCAGATTGGCCGCCGCGACATCGTCGACATGGACGAAGTCCCGGCGCTGGCCGCCGTCCTCGAAGACCCGGGGAGCCTCGCCCCGGGCGAGCGCGGAACGGAACAGCGAGGCCACCCCGGCGTACGGGGTGTTCCGCGGCATGCCCGGGCCGTAGACGTTGTGGTAGCGCAGCGCCAGCACCGACCCGCCGCTCGCGCGGGCCCAGGCGGCGGCCAGCTGCTCCTGGGCGAGCTTGGTGACGGCGTACACGTTGCGCGGGTCGCCCGGCGCGTCCTCGGTGACCAGGCCCGGCCGCAGCGCGGCGCCGCACACCGGGCACGGCGGTTCGAACCGGCCGGCGTCGAGGTCCTCCGGCCGCCGTGGGCCGGGTGCCACCTCGCCGTGCGCCGGACACGTGTACCGGCCCTCGCCGTAGACCACCATCGACCCGGCCAGGACCAGGCGCCGCAGGCCGGCCCGGGCCATCGCGGAGAGCAGGACGGCGGTGCCGAGGTCGTTGCAGCCGACGTACTCGGGCGCGTCGTCGAGGTCGAGGCCGAGACCGACCATCGCCGCCTGGTGGCAGACCGCGTCCACCCCGGCCAGCGCCCGTTCGACCGTCGACGCGTCGCGGACGTCACCGTGGCGGAACTCCACGCCGGCCGGCAGGTCGGGCGCGGCCCCCGACGGATGGACGGCGGGCAGCAACGCGTCCAGCACGCGGACCTCGTGACCCGCCGTGACCAGGGCTCGCGCCACGGCCGAACCGATGAACCCGGCGCCGCCGGTGACCAGAATCCTCATGCCCGGCGACGCTACCGGCCGGTGACGGCCGGGGGAGCGAGGCAGGGCATCGCGTCATGCTTCGGTAAGCACCGGCCCGGGCCGCGCACCCGCCGTCCGTGCTCCGCCGCCCCGCGCCCGCCCCGCGCCCGAGGCCGCACGCGCCCGCCCCGGGCCTGTCGGTCCGGGCCGGGCGGACTCCGCTGGTCCACAATGCTGGCATTCACCGATGCCGACGGGCGGTGCGCCCGGACGGGGGAGCCCCATGAAGAGCGCCGATCTGCTCGCCGATGCCTTCGGCCGGATCCACGAGGCCGTCCACGACGTGGTGGACGGCCTCACCGCCGACGAGTTGGCCGAGCGCGTCGACCCGAAGGCCAACTCGATCGTCTGGCTGGTCTGGCACCTGACCCGCATCCAGGACGACCACATCGCCGATGCCGCCGGGACCGAACAGATCTGGACCGCGGACGGCTGGTTCGACCGCTTCGCCCTCGGCTTCCCCGCCGCCGCCACCGGCTACGGTCACCGCGCCCGCGATGTCGCGGCCGTCCGCGTGGACTCCCCGGAGCTGCTCACCGGCTACCACGACGCGGTGCACGAGCGGACGCTGTCCTTCGTCCGCGGTCTGACCGGCCCCGCGCTGGACCGGGTCGTGGACGAGGCCTGGAGCCCGCCCGTGACCCTGGGCGTGCGCCTGGTCAGCGTCATCTCCGACGACCTCCAGCACATCGGCCAGGCGGCCTTCGTCCGCGGCGTGCTCCGGCGGGGCTGACCCCGGGCGGCCGGCGTCAGGCCTCGTCGAAGCGGTCGCCGACCCAGCCGGTGAGGGCCGCGGTGTCGTGGTCGATGGTGGCGAAGTGCACGCCCAGCGACTTCCGGGGTTCGAGCTCGGGCACGCGGGAGCGGTGCCGGGCCTGCGGCCAGAGCCGGTACGCCCGGTCGGAGAGGACCTGGGCGGGATCGATCGAGGGCTCCCCGCCGATGGCACCGCCAGGAACAGCGGGGTGAACGCGAATGCGTACGCGTCCCTCTGGAGGACTGCATATACCGTCTATCGACATATCGCGTCCGGCGACTTATGGTTCTCGTGGTGATCGTCAGCCGCGCGGTCCGCGTGACCCGCGCGCCCTCCGACCTGCCGTCAACTCTGCGACGGCGAACAGTCCGTGGGCGACTGACGAGCCGTCATCGGCCGTGGCACGCGTAGGTGTCACGGGCATCCGTTCCGCTGTTCACGGGAGGACCGCAGTGCACCAACGCTCTCGCACGCCCAAGGCGCTCGGCGCCGGCCTGGCCGCCGTTCTGAGCCTCGGCCTCGCCGCACCGGCCGCGCTGGCCGTTCCGGCCGCGCCGGCCGCCGACACCGATCCCGTCCCCACCCTGGTGGACGGCCAGGAGACCGCCACCCCGCAACTGGTCACCGGTCTCCATGAGCCGGCGCCGGGCAGCCCGGCCGACGCCGCCCGGGCCCACCTCGCGGCGCACCCGGAGCGCTACCGGATCGACCCGGGGCAGCTCACCGAGGTCGCCGCCGAGCGCGGCGCCGACGGCCGGAGCACCGTCAGGTTCCAGCAGTACCACGGCGGTGTGCCCGTGCTGGGCGCGCAGTACCTGGTCCGCCTGACCGGTGACGGCGCCGGCCAGCGGGTCGAGTCCGTGGGCGGCAAGTACTTCACCGGGCTCACCGCGCCGACGACGGCCACCGTCCCGGCCGCCGTGCTGCGCGACCTGGCGCTCGGCGAGATCAAGGACCAGGGTGCCCGGGCCGGTGCCACCGTGGAGGACCACGGCGCGGTGGTCGTGCCCGGTGGCACCGGCCGGCTGGCCCAGCACTTCACCGTGCGGGCCGCGGACCCGGCGGGCGGCGGGCAGGCCCGCGAGATCTACGTGGACGCGAACCTCGGGGTGGTCGCCCTCGTCCACGACTCCCGCTCCTCGGCCCCGGCGGGCACCCCGGGTAGCGGCGCCGCCCAGGGCGCCGCCACCGGGGCGGCGGCCGGGGTCGAGCCCGCCACCGGCACCGCGCCGGACTTCTTCGGCCGCCCGGTCAAGGTGGGCATCGGCCGCCTCCCGGACGGGAGTTACCAGTTCAGCGACCTCACCCGGCCGGCCGCCGTCACCACCTACGACGCGGCCGGCGAGGGGGTCGGGCCGGGCCTGCCCACCGACCTCGCCGTGGTCCACGCGCCCGGTCCGGACTTCCCCGCCGCCACCGGCACCGTCGGCGCCACCGACGCGCACGTCAACGCCGGTATCGTCTACGACTTCTACCGCGACCGGCTCGGCCGGGACGGGCTGGACGGCAAGGCCGGACCGATCATCTCGGTGGTCAACGCGACCGCGTGGGGCGAGCCGCTCGCCAACGCGTCCTGGGACGGCACCAAGATGGTCTACGGCGGTGGCAACGACAAGTTCCGCCCGTTCTCCGTCGCGCTCGACGTGGTCGGCCACGAGATGACCCACGGTGTCGTCGAGAACACCGCCGGGCTGCTGATGGCCGGCCAGACCGGCGCCATGGACGAGGCGCTGGCGGACTACTTCGGCAACGCCATCGAGGTGACCGCCCGGGGCATCCCGATGACCGACCCGAAGGCGGGCCTGCTCGGCGAGAACCTCTGCCGGACCGGTACCCCGGAGGCCTGCGCGGGGAACCGGCGGCTGGACAACCACCGGACCACCGTCGACGACTACCTCGGCGTGCCGACCGACGTCGACAGCGGCGGGGTGCACCTCAACTCCACCATCTTCAGCGGCGCGCTCTGGGACATCCGGCGCACCCTGGACCCGCTCACCGCCGACCGGGTGGTCTACCGCGCGCTCGCCGCCTACCTCACCCCGCTGGACGACTTCGTCGCGGGACGCAACGCCGTCCTCGCCGCGGGCCAGGACCTCGGGCTCAGCCGGGCCCAACTGCGGACGGTGGCCGGGGCGTTCGACGCCCACGGGATCCGGGCCGGCTGGCAGAGCCGGATCGGCACGGACAGCCGCACGCTGCTGCGCGGCATCACCGGGACGGGCGCCCCGGCGGTGGCGGCCGGCCGCTGGGTGATGGCCAGCGCCGAGCGGCCCGGTGCCACCGAGGCGCTGTACACGGGCCCGATCACCGGAGGCGGCAGCCCGACCCGGCTCAGCCCGGAGGACGGGCGCGCGCACGGCTACCCCGCCACCGACGGCACGTCCGCCGCGTGGATCTCGCTCGGCGGCCAGGGCCAGGACAGCTGGAAGATGGAGGTGCTGACCCGCTCGCTGGCCGGCGGCCCGGTCCGTACCCTCTACTCCTCCCCGTCGCGGCTCCCCGCCGACGTCAGGGTGTCCGGCGGCGACATCGCGTTCCGGGCGAGCGACCCGAGCGTCAACCTGAACCGGGTGTTCCTCTCCCACGACGGCGGACCGGCGGTGCCGCTGCCGCTGCCCGCCGGCCACGACGTGCTGAGCGTGACGCTCAAGGACGGCGTCCTCGGCTGGACCGAGCGCTGGGTGGGCGACCAGGGAACCGACGTCTACGCGCCGACCGTCTACTCGATCGCGCTCGGCAAGGTCACCGCCCAGTACGTGGTGCCGGCCTCGAAGGCGAAGGTCGGACCGGCCCTGCTCACGGGCGGGCGGCTGGTCTGGACGGAGGCCTCCGGCGACGGCGGCAGGCGCACCTCGATCCGCTCCGGCGCGGTGGACGGCTCCGGGGTGACCGACGTGGTGTCCGGTGACGGGCCGAACGCCCCGTCGAACGGGACCCTCACCGCCTCCGACCGGGCCGTCACCTACCAGGTGGGCACGGACGAGCAGCGGGGCGAGTGGAGCAACGCCGCGCTGCCCAAGCTCTGGCAGGTGCCGCTCGCCGGCGGCACGCCCGAGCGGGTCTCCTGCAACCGCGGCGGCCAGTACCGGCCCGCCGCCGAGCAGGGCACCCGGGTGGTCTGGGTGGACGCCACCGCCGGCCGCAGCGACCTGGTGGTCCGCGACCGGCCGGCCGGCGGCTGCTGACCCTCCGCGCACTCGCTGCCCTCCGCGCCCGGCGGGCCCGCACCCCTCGTGCGGGCCCGCCGCCGATCTGCCGGGCGCTCGGTCGGGCGGCTGGGCCGGTCACGGCCCGGCGCGGCGGCCGACGAGGTCGGCGAAGTACTGGCGGTCCCGCAGGGCCGGGGGCAGCGGGTGGCCGAGCAGGACGTGCAGGTTGCACGCGGCGAGGGTGTAGGCGTGGAAGAGCAGGTCCGTGGTGGTGTCGGCGCCCAGCTTGCGCAGGACGGTCGGGGTGCCGCTGCTGCGGCGGGCCAGGTCCTGCCAGGCGGCCCGGCTCCGCGGGTCGTCGCCGAGGGCATCCAGCACCTCCTTGGCGCGGGTGGCGCGCTCCGGCCAGCGGTCCCCGGCGGCGGCGTACGCGTCGGCCACCCGGGTGGTCTGGGTGGACGCCACCGCCGGCCGCAGCGACCTGGTGGTCCGCGACCGGCCGGCCGGCGGCTGCTGACCCTCCGCGCACTCGCTGCCCTCCGCGCCCGGCGGTGGGCCCGCAACCCCTCGTGCGGGCCCGCCGCCGATCTGCCGGGCGCTCGGTCGGGCGGCTGGGCGTCCGGTCACGGCCCGGCGCGGCGGCCGACGAGGTCGGCGAAGTACTGGCGGTCCCGCAGGGCCGGGGGCAGCGGGTGGCCGAGCAGGACGTGCAGGTTGCACGCGGCGAGGGTGTAGGCGTGGAAGAGCAGGTCCGTGGTGGTGTCGGCGCCCAGCTTGCGCAGGACGGTCGGGGTGCCGCTGCTGCGGCGGGCCAGGTCCTGCCAGGCGGCCCGGCTCCGCGGGTCGTCGCCGAGGGCGTCCAGCACCTCCTTGGCGCGGGTGGCGCGCTCCGGCCAGCGGTCCCCGGCGGCGGCGTACGCGTCGGCCACCCGGTACGGGGACTGCGCGATGTGGACCAGCGCGCTCACCGGGGCGCCCTCGGGTGCGGGGCGCTCGGACCACCGCACCAGGGTGTTGCGCCGATGGCTGGTGGTGACGTCGTACAGCACGCTCTTGATCCGCAGCAGGGCGGCCAGTTCGCCGACCAGCGGGATCCGGGACCGGGGGAGCGGGCGCCAGGTCATCCCGGCGGAGGCGTTGACCACGACGATCTCGTCGACCTCGTACTGCGCGGGCGGCCGGTCGGCGCGCCGGGCCCGGTCCGCGAGCGCGGTGAGCCACTGGTCGGCCATGTTGTCGTAGACCCCGCCGTCCGTCAGCACCAGCTCGGCGGCGGTCGCGGCGGGATCGCCGCCGCCCGGACCGGCGGCGGACCCGTTCGGACCGGCCGCCGCGTAGTGCCGGGCGGCGGGGAGACGCCGGACGGCGAAGGCGCCCGGCAGGCAGGCCGAGACCTGCACCGCGGTGGACAGCGCGAGGTCGCCCGGGCCGCCGGTGCCGAAGCGGTACCCGTAGGTGAAGGCGGGCGAGAGGTAGAAGTGGTCGCCGCTCTGCAGTTCCGTGGCGCAGAAGACGTGGTCGACCGAGCGCCGCACGTCGCGCAGCCCGGTGGCGACGCCGTCCCGGTTGAACAACTCGCGCGCCAGGGCCGTGTCCACGACGGCGCTGCGCCGTTCGAAGAACAGCAGCGCACCGGCGGACAGCAGCAGACCGGCCACCAGCAGGAGGCCGGAGAGGAGCCGGACGCCGTCGACCGCCGCGACGACCACCCCGGTGAGCGTGACCGCGGCGGCCGCGCCGCCGAGCACGAACAGCGAGCGCACGTACGCGTTGGTCGACGGGCCCCAGAAGAACAGGCCGGTGTGGGCGCAGTGGCGGATCAACGGGCGGACGCGGTCGGCGAACTCCGCGCCGGGGCCGTCGCGGTAGTCGGTCTCGTGGGCGACCACGCCGTTCGCGACCGAGCCGCCGGACACCGAGGAGATCGCCACCACCTCGCGGTGCCGGCCGACGTCGGCCAGGTAGATGAGGGCTCCGATGCCCCACATGGTGGCGCGGTAGCCGCCACCGGAGAGGGCCACACCGATCTTCGCCATGTCAGACCTCCACGGTCGTGCCCGCCGCCGGAGCTGCCGGCGTCGCCGGGCCTGCCGGGCCTCCCGGGCCTGCCGGGGTCGGCGGGCCCGGCGGGCCCGGCGGGTAGACGGCGGTGTAGCCGAGCGTCCGCTGCCGGTCGGGGTCGGCCCACGGATCCGTCGTGGGGCTGCGGTAGTTGAACACCAGCTCCGGCGGCCCCGGGGTCCGCTCCGGGGTGCCGATCAGGCGCAGCACGGCGGCCCGGTCCGGGTGCTTGAACTTGTCGCCGTTCGTCGAGATCAGGAAGCGGCGGGTGGCGAGCAGCGCCAGCAGCTCGTCCGTGGTGTTGGCGGCGCTGCCGTGGTGCGGCACCTTGAGGGCGTCCACCGCCAGCCGGTCCATGCCGGGCTCCGGACCGCGCTCCGGACCGCGCTCCGCCAGGAGCCGGGTCAGACCGCGCGCCAGGACGTCGCCGTGGCCGTCGCCGGTGAGCAGGACGCGGTGGTCGCCGACCTCCAGCAGGAACGCGATGCTCGATCCGTTGGGGACCGAGCCGTCCACCCGCTCGCCGCCGAGGAGGTCGTCGGCCAGGCCGCGCAGATCCTTGCGGCGGGCCAGCCGTTCCAGCGCCTCCCCGGGGCGTCCGGGGGTCACCCCGAGGCCCTTGAGGACCTTGGTCCATTCCTTGCGCAGCGCGAGCAGCTCCGCCCCGCCCGGGGACACCACGGTGACGCGGGCGCCGCCCGGCAGCACGGCCGAGGGCAGCGGCCCGCGGGCCGGGACCCGGACGGCGGGCGCCTCCACCCGGGCCGTGCGGAACGCCGCGTTCCAGGCGAGGTGCTGGCTGCCGATCAGGGCCTGGAGCATCTCGCCCTGGTCCGCGCCGAGCAGGTCGGCGTCCTGGGTGAGCTGCGGCCAGCCGTTGAACCAGACGTCGCCGATCGACAGGCCGAGCGCGGTCCGGTCCTGGAGGAGGCGTACGACGCCCTCGATGTGGTCGGCGTCCACGTGCGTCACCACCAGCACGTCCAGGTGCCGGTCCGGCTTCGGCAGCGCCGAGACGCGGTCGAAGACGGCCCGGTAGGTGGTGTTCGGTCCGCCGTCGACGAGCATCCGGTGGACCTCGCCGCCCGGCCCGGGCCACTCGATCCACAGCGCGTCGCCGTGTGCGGCGGGCAGCAGTTGCACGGTGATCACGGCGTGCCTCCCACAGGGGTTCCGGCCGCGTTCGCGTTCGCGGTCGTGCTGATGGCCGTGTTCCCGGCCGGGCTCTCGACGAGCCAGCGGGCGTCGCCGAAGGCCACGATCGACA
This sequence comes from Kitasatospora sp. NPDC059973, assembly GCF_042737525.1. NCBI lineage: Bacteria > Bacillati > Actinomycetota > Actinomycetes > Kitasatosporales > Streptomycetaceae > Kitasatospora > Kitasatospora sp. NPDC059973. The sequence goes on from NZ_JBHWUI010000008.1 coordinate 20,601, forward strand.
TGGCGAGGGTGAACCCCCGGGCGAGCAGCAGCCGGCGGATGTCACGCACCAGCTCGCCGATGCTCTTCCCGTCGCTGGCCCGGTCGGCGAGCGTCGCGGCCCCGATGCCCGCCATCACGGCGGCCTGCCGGCCCAGGGTCGGTACGAGGGTCGCGACCACCACGGGGGCGCTCTCCTGGAGGAACTTCGCCGCGACGTTCTGCCAGCGCACCTCGGCCTGTGCCATGGTGCAGCCGAGCAGCATGACGACCGGGCCGGTGCCGCCGTCGTGCCGGTCGGACAGGATGTACCGGCGGTCGATCAGCACGGCGGCGAGCCTGCTCGGCCGGTTCGTCTTGCCGATCTCCAGCACGGCGGTGCTGCCCTCGTCGCTCGCGTTGTGCGGCAGGGCCACCAGCAGGGGCGGGCCCTGGGCCCTGACCACCTGCCGCCAGGCCCGCCAACTCGTCGCCGTGTGCAGCCCGTCGGCGCCGAACGAGGTGCGGAGCACCGCCGCCGTGGCCGTGCGGTCCTGCGCCCGGACCTTGTCGCTCGCCGCGAAGAGCACGCTGTCGACCGGCCGCAGCGCCCGGCCGCGCCCCGTGGCGTCCGGCTCGACGACCGTGCCGGTGAGCCGGTCCCGCTCCACCCGCCGCTCGATCTCCATGCGCAGGCCCCAGAACCCGAGGGGGCAGATCGTCCGGCGGCCGGTGCCGTCGGTACTGCCGGCGCCGCGGCGACAGGAGCAGGTGCCGGCCGCCAGGGCCTCGCGCCAGTGGGCGCAGAGCGTGGCGCCGTCCCGCGGGTAGCCGTAGTCGTAGACGAACTCCACCGGCCACAGTTCGGCCGCCTCGGCCGAGACCACCTGGAGGAAGGTGACGTCCTTCAGGCTCCCCAGGCCGAGCGTCGCCAACTGGTCGAACAGGGTGCTGCCCTGCTGGGCGAGGCCGCGCAGCAGGGCGTCCGGCGGCGGGAGTTCCGTCGCCGGCGCGCCGAGCTGCCGGTCGAGGTCGTCGGTGAGGAGCTGCTGGATCAGAGCCCTGAACCGGTCGAGGTCGGCGAGCCGGACGGGGGTGCTCGTCCCGTTCAGGCGGATGTCGGCCCGGTCGTCGCTGTCGATGCGGATGACCGCCGCCCGGCGGTCACCGGTGCCCGCGGAACCGGCGGTGTCTGCGGTGTCGGTGCTGTCGGAGCTGTCGGTGCTGTCAGTGCTGTCGGAGTTGTCGCTGAGGGAGCTGAACACCTCGCCGTGCACGGTGATCTCCCGACCGGCGACGGGTCGGTCGGCCGCGCCGACCGGACCGGTCAGCTCCAGCCGCTGCAACAGCCGGTCCCGGTGGTAGACGCGGGCGCCGCAGCGGATCTCCCGCTCGTCCGGCCCCACCGCGACCGGGAACACGGCCTCGCTGGACGCACCCCGGTCCGGCAGGACGATTGCCTTGGAGGTGTGGCGGCTCGCGCTGCTCCGCTCCTCGTAGAACTCGACGACGAGACGCGCCCCGGTTCCTCGGAACGACAGCCCCTCCTCCGGGAACTCCTCGGCGGCCGCGTGCCATTCGGGGCTGCCGGGCCCGACGCGGAGGTGGATGTCGTGCACGGCGCCGGGCAGGAACGCCTGCCGGCGCGGTTCGCCCGTCGCTCGGACGGCGACGAGCGCCTGGAGGAAGCGGGCATCGGGCCGGACGGGTGCCGGCCCGGCCCGGCGGGGCACCCGCAGGCCGGGGGTGACGGCGCGCTTGAACCGGCCTCCGAGGTGTCGGAGGGCGCCGGCCCGCGTGACAGGGCGGATCGTCACCCGCTCCGCCGGTGCGGGCAGCGAGGGTAGTGGGATGTTGTCTGCCTGGTAGACCGCCTCACTGGCTCCCCCGGACCCGGCCCGGTATGGCAGTGCGTCGGACAGCGCGCGGCGCTCGACCAGCCCGGGGCGGGCCACCGTCAGCCAGGAGCCCGCCCGGGCCGCTGCCTCGTCCAGTGGGCGGTCGTCGAGCAGCCCGTGGACCAGCAGGCGGAGCCAGTCGGCGGCACCGGTCCCGGCGAGGTCGGCGACGATCCAGCCGGAGGCCCCGAGCCCGCGCGCCGCGCCGTCGAGCCGGACCAGTTCGGCCTGCCCGGGCGGCTGGGGGGCGTACCACAGCACGCAGGTGGCGCGAACGCCGTCGCGGTGCTGCTCCAGCAGGGTGAGCCCGGTCGCACCGGAGACCACCAGGAGGTCGTCCGGCTCACCGGGGGTGTAGGTGTCCGCGATTCTCGGATCGGAACTCAGGCCGTCGAAGATTTCCTCGGCCGGGTCGGCCCCCACGGCGCCGACCCGTAGGGGCCGGTGCCAGGGCGGATCCGGTGCCAGGCTCACGTCCGCGACGTATACCGCGCCGACGGCGGGGCGCAGGGCGGATAACCGTTCGACGAGCGGGCGCCGGTGGCTGGGCGGTACGTCGTGCAGGGCCAGCCGGACGGGGGCGGTGCCCGCGACGGCCTCGTCCCAGGCGCGGGTCAGCTCGTCCTGGAGCCCGGTATCCCCGGCGATCCGGGTGCGGATCCCAGGCGGCAGTCGCCACGCCCACGGCCCCCGCTCCGGCACGCCGAGCGCCCCGAGTGCTCCGCCGGTCGGGCCCGCACCCTCCCCACCCATCAGACCCGCGGCCGCCAGGGCCGCCGGCGCGATGGAGAGGACCTCGCTCAGCTCAGCCATGGGACACCTCGTCACCGGCTCCGCCAGGAGGCCACCCACGACCAGGTCGGTCTCCCGACCCTTCCACTCTGCCACAGACGGGGTGGCCCCCGGGGGATACCGCCCGCGGGCAAGGACTGCGGTCTCAAACGTTGAACCGTCGAGCAGTTGACTCTCCGGCGGCGCGCATCAGGTGCGCGGCAGTGATCCCACAGCGGCGAGGAACTCGGGGAGCGACCCGTCGTGGCCGGGCAGAAGCTCGGCCGCCGCCCGCCAGAAACCGGGGCCCGCCGCTTCGGCGGCCTGCCCGACCAGTTCGGCGCAGCGAGTGGCCCAGGCGTCGCGTCCGGGGGCCCGCCGGGGGAGGTGGTGGCCGTGGCGCAGGGCTTCCCGCGCGGGCCGGATCGCGGCGAGCAGTTCACGGTCGTCGAGCACCGCCGCCCGGCGGACGCGTTCGATCAGGTCCGACGCGGTGGAGGTCGTCCGCAGGTCGGCGAGTGCGGCCCGGGCGGTCGCGGGCCCGTGCGGGGCCAGTCGGGTCAGCCGCTCGCGGGGCAGGGCACGGGCCAGTTCGTCGGGGAACCCGGTGCGGTCGGCGAGCACGCACAGCACCGGCTCGGGCAGCGGGGTCCGCGCGTGGGCCCGCACCAGTTCCGCCCACGGCGGGCCGCCGCAGGCGTGGCGGCTGCCGTCCAGCACCGCCTGTGCCTCGACCGGCCCGGCGCACCGCCGGAGCCGGGCCGGCAGGTCCGCGGCGGGTGGCTCCGGCGGCCGGCGCTCGGCCAGCAGGCGGCGCAACTCGGCGTCCGTGTGGGCGAGATGGTCGATGAACTGGTCCAACCGGTCGTCCAGGCCGTGGAGCCAGGCCCGGATCGCGGTCGCGTCCCCGTCGCCGTACACGCCCAGGGCCCAGCGGGCGAAGAGCGCCCGGGGCGGCACTCCCGCCCGGTGGAGCCGGTCGAGGACGGTCCGGGCGAAGTACTCCCTGGTCCGGAGCCGGCGCAACGGGTGCTCGGCCATCGCGGCCAGTTCGTCGTCGCCGAGCTGCCCGACCAGCGCGGCCAGCACCTCCGGCGGCGCCTGCACGAGAACCCGCAGGTCGGGCCGCCCGGTGGCCCCGACTGCCGGGCGGCCGAGGCCCCGGAGCAGGCCGCGCAGGCTGCCGCGGTGGCCGGGGAACCGCTCCGCGGCGGTGCGCCAGGCCCCGGGATCGGCGCCGGTCCCGGCCCGCAGCGCCGCGCCGACGGCCTCCCAGAAGCCGTGGACCTGCCAGTGGTTGTGGTCGTAGCCGTCGACGGCCGCGACCAGCAGGTCGACCCTCGGGGTGGCGTGCAGCAGGTCGGCCGCGTTCTCCCCGGTCAGCACGTGGCGCAGCAGTGACGGCCGCAGCTCGCCGATCCGGGCGAGCCCCGGTCGCCAGGCCCAGGGTGGCAGTTCCTGCTGCCGGGCCACCAGACGGTTCGCCACCGCCGGCTCCCAGGGGGTGAGCAGCTCGGCGGTGAACGCGTCGGGGCAGTCCCGGCGCGCGATCAGGGCGCGCCGCTGGCGGCGCTCGAACGGCTCCCGGCGATGGGCGGCGGCGAGCGCCGGCCAGTCCACGGGGGCGGCGGCCAGCACCGCGTCGCACTCCAGCACCGACCGGGCCGCGCGCAGCCCGGCCGTCGGATCGCCCGTCCCGGCGGCCACGGGGCCGCCGTCGGTGCGGGCCGGACGGTGGCCCGGCCCCCGCACCCGCGCGGCCTCGGCGGCCACGTGCTCGGCGCCGCCCAGTTCGGCGATCGCCCGGCGGTGCGCCTCCGGTGGCAGCAACGAGGCGACCCAGACCAGCAGTTGTACCGCCTGCGCGGCGCGCCACCGCTCCTGCCCGTCGTCCACCGACCCCACCGTCCTACGCCCCCGCCCCGCCCCGGGGCACGGGCCACTCTGACACAGCGGCCCGGGTCCGGTCCGTCCGGCGGTCGTGCTGCGGCCCCGGAGTGGGTAGTCGGCCCGGCCGACTTCCCACTCCGAGGGTGACGGGGAGGTCCCGTTCCGCACGGCCCTCGTCCGGGGCCCGGGTCCCGGACCGGGTTCAGGCGGGCTGGTGGTCCGGCTGGGGATACCCGATCTCGGCGATGTCCTCGGCCAGCTCGCCCAGCTCGACCTCGGGGTTGAGCAGGGACACGAGGTCCTGGCTCAGCGGTCGCAGCGCGAACACCCGGCTCACCGCCTCCAGGTCCACCGCGGTCTCGTAGTAGTCCTCGGCGAACCGCTGGTAGGCCTCCGGCGAACGGTCGAGCAGGAGGGCGAACAGGCCCGTCGACCCGTCGGGATCGGCGGTGTCCCCGGGGAAGTCGATCGACCCGTGGTGCCACCGGTCGTCCGCCGGTCCCCGCCACAGGCAGGCGGTCACCACGGGCACGCCGTCCTCGTCGGTGAACGCGGGCTCCTCGACGAAGCGCCCGAAGGGCTCGGGGACGCCGTCGACCACTCCCGGCCAGGGCTCGCCGTCGTTGCCGTACGGGCTCATCGGCGATTCGTGGGCGAAGCCGCGCAGGTAGACGCCGGCCGCCGAGAACACGATGGAGTACTCGTCCCCGGACCCGTCGCGCATCGAGGCCATCTCCTCGCCGTCCGCCCAGCCGCCGTCGAAGGAGTGGTACCGGCCCTCCCAGTCCGGGCTGAGGATCGCGTCCAGCATCGCCAGCGAACGGCACAGGTCCCGAAGGTCGGCGCCGGCGGGGAGGCGGCGCGCCACGTCATGAACGGTCATGCGCTCATCGAACCCCGTGCCAACGACACCCGGCCGCCGCAGGCCGTCGGCCCGCGTAACGGCAGCGGCCCCCAGGGGCCGTGGAGTGGGAAGTCGGCCCGGTCGACTTCCCACTCCACGGCGTACGGCGCGTCAGCGGTGGACGCCCCAGGAGAGGGTGTCGGTCAGGGTGGCCCGGAGCTTGGGGTCGATCACGGCCGTCGTCGGGTCGGTGGCGACGGCGGAGAGCCGGTGGCGCAGGCCCTTCGGGCCGAAGAGGGGCAGGTCGGCGAGGGTGACCGCGGTGCGGTCGCGCCAGGTGATCAGCTCGAAGCCGTCGAGGTACCAGCGCAGCCGGGTGCCGGGGGCGGGCAGCTCGACGGCGAGCCGGTCGGCGGGGGTGAGCGGGGTGGTGGTGGGGGTCGGGCTGCTGAGGGTGGTCGCGTAGCGGTAGAATCCGGCGATCATGGCCTCGCGGCCGGGGAGGTTGAACTCGCGGCCGAGCGATCGCATGATCGAGTTGTCGGTGGGCCGGTAGAGGCCGGTCGGGTAGTAGCCGCCGCCCTCGTACGCGCCGACGGTGCCGCCGTCGGGGGAGGTCCGGCCGAGCCAGCGGTACCACTTGGCGCGGGTGCGGCGCAGCTGGTCGGCGGTCAGCGTGGTGATGTTGGCCTCGGTCGGTTCGTCGCCCTCGTAGCTGCCCTGGCCCTCGTAGGAGTACTCGTCGGCGAGGAGGCCCAGGGAGTGGCCGGTCTCGTGCACGGCGACCTGCCCGGAGCGGTCGTTGCCGCCCGAGACCGTGGCGATGCCGGAGTACCCGAGCGGGGAGACCACGTCGTTGTAGCCGGCGCCGCCGTACTTGGCGCTGTTGGCGACCACGAGGACGAGGTCCGCCTTCGGCGCCTTGGCGGCGTAGCGGTCGACGGCGGTTGTGTCGACGCAGAGCAGGCGTTCGACGTCCTCGCACCAGAAGTAGGAGCCGAGGGCGGTCTGCCGCACGGTGGCCCGGTCCGGGTCGCCCGTGATGCCGGACTCGGTGGAGACGGCCTGCACGGCCCAGACGTTGAAGAGTGAGCGGTAGGTCGTGTAGGGCTCGACGCCGGTGATCTCCTGCCACTTGGTGGCGGCGTCGGCGAGGAACTTCTGCTGTTCGGCGGCCGTGTAGCCGTCACCGATCACCACCACGTCGAGCTTGCTGTCGGTGCTGCCGTTGCTGACCAGCGGGGTGACGGTGCCGTCGCCCGCGGGGGGCCCGGCCAGCGACTGCGGGGCGACGAACGGCGAGGCGGCGGGCACCCGGGCGCGGCTGATGCTGCCGTCCTCGGCGAACGCCTCGACCTGGTGGGCGCCGGGTCGCGCGCCGGTCACGGGCGCGCCGGTGGCCGGCGGGGTGGCCGGGGCGGCGGTGGCCGGGACGGCCCAGGAGCAGAGGGCTGCCAGGGCCGTGACGCCGGCCAGGGCGGTGGTGGCGAGCCTGCGGTGACGCACGGGGACCTCCGGGAGGGGCGGGGGTGGGCGGTGCTGGGGCACGGTGCGGCGGAACGCCGGCGGGGGTGCTTAAGTGTCGAGATAATCGGACTGAAACAGGGAGTTAATCTAAGCCACTGTCACGTCCACGACAATAGGGCGGGACGAGAACCGGCCGACACCCGACGGAAGGGGCGCACATGACCTCGGAACAGGACCCGGCCGACATCGGCCGACGCGTCCGACAACTGCGCAGGGAACGGCACTTGACACAGCGCATGCTCGCCGAGCCCGCCTACACCGCCGCCTACGTCTCCACCGTCGAGGCCGGCCGGGTACACCCCTCGGAGGCGGCGCTGCGCCATCTGGCCGAGCGCCTCGGCGTCACCTTCGACGAACTCGCCACCGGCCGGCCGGCCCACCTGGCCACCGAGCTGGGCATCGCCCTGGCGGACGCCCAGAGCGCCCTGGCCGACGGCGACACCGCCGAGGCGGCCCGCCGCTTCACCGCCGTCCGGGACCGCGCCGACCACTACGGCGTCGAGTCCGTCCGCCCCGCCGCCCTGCTCGGCCTCGGCGACTGCGCACTGGAGGCCGGCCGCCTCGACGACGCCAGGGAGCACTTCGAGCAGGCCGAGCGCCTCCTGGCCGACGAGCCGCTGCCGCGCCGCGCCGCCGCGATCCGCGGCCGGGCCGTCGCCCACCTGCTGGCCGGCGAACTGCGGTACGCCTGCTACCTGCTGGAGACCGCCATCGACCGGCTCAACGCCGGCGGCCTGCACGACCCGGACGCGCTGCTCCTGCTGTACTCGGCCGCCATCGGCCCCTACATGGACATGGGCGCCCACGCCCGCGCCGCCCAGGCCGCCGAACTCGCCCTCGCGCTGGCCCCCGACGCCACCGACCCCGCACTGGTCGCCGGGCTGCACCGCAGCGTGGCCCGCACCCTGATCGCCGACGGCCGGGCGGCCGAGGCCGACGCCTCCCTCGCCAAGGCGCAGGCGCTCTACCAGCGCCTGCGCCTCACCTCCGACCTGGCCAAGTGCCACTGGATGCGCGGCTACGTGCACGCCCAGGCCGGCGACCTGGCCCGCGCGGAGGACGAACTGCGCACCGCCCGCGCCATGCTGGCCTCCCGGCAGGCGGAGCTGTTCACGCACCAGGTGGACGTCGAACTCGCCGACGTCCTGCGCCGCCGCGGCCGGCACGAGCAGGCCGACGACCTGCTGCGCAGCCTCCTCGACCGGATCGGCCCGGACCGCGGCACCGTCCACGCCGCCGGGGCGCACCGGCTGCTCGGACTCATCGCCGAGGACCGGGACGACCCGGACACCGCCGAGCGGCACTACGTCGACGCCCTCGCCCTGCTCGAACGGGCGGGCGCGGCGGGCGACCTCGCCGACCTCTGCCGCCTCCTGGGCGACCTGCTGCGCCGCACCGGCCGGGTGGAGCGCGCCCTGGACGTCTACCGGACCGGCCTCGGCCACCGCGCCGCCCCGGGCACCACGACCCTCGGCCCGGCCCCGGCCGCCCCGCCGATCCCGACGTCGGCCGGTCCGGCCACGGCGGGCCCGACGACGCCCGGCCCGACGACGACCGGCCCGGCCACGACGGGCCCGGCCACGACGGGCGGGTAGGCGGGCGAGGGGGCGGACGGGTAGGCAGACGGTCAGGCGGGCGATCCTCCGGGCGTCGGGTGCGCCCCGTCAGTCGTGGAAGTCGCTCGGGCGGACGCGGTAGACCTGGAGGTTCAGCCCGTAGTACTTACCGGTCTCGCCGACCCACTCCATGCCCAGCCGCTTCGCCATCGCGATGGCGCGGGTGTTGTTCGGCCGGGCGACGGCGAACAGTTCCTCGGCCTCCTGCGTGAACGCCCAGGCGATCAGGGCGCGGCCGGCCTCGGTGGCGTAGCCCTTGCCCCAGGCGTCGGGGGCGAGCTGCCAGTTCATCTCCAGGTCGTCCTCGAACGGCGGCAGCAGCCGGATGCCGAGACCGCCGACGACAGCCCCGTCCTCCTTGCGCTGCACGGCCCACCGGCCCCGAGGGGGCGGCAGGTTCGGCTGCGCCTCCTGCCAGGCCTGCAGCACCGACCGCATCGCCGCCACATCGGCGACGCGGTCCATCGCCGGGGTCAGCCAGTGGGCGACGTCCGGCGAGCCGTAGATCGCCAGAGCGGCCTCGGCGTCGTCCGGGGACCAGTCCCGGATGATCAGCCGGTCGGTGGTCAGCGAGATGTCCATGGGCCGGAACCTCCTCGCGCATCCTGAAGCACATCATCCCCCCGCCCGCCGGTGTGTGCGCGAGGAGCCCGCAGTGGCCGGGACGAGGAGCCCGCGGCGGGGGTGCGGCGCCGGGTGAACCGCCCGCCCTTGCCGTGCCGGGTGCCCGTGCCCGGACCCCCGGGCCGGTGCGGTTCGGGCGGATTCGGTGGATGCCGGGTCAGCCGGAGCGGGGCGGGGTAGACCGGGTGGGGGACAGCCACGCGTGGGGGCCGCCGAGGTCCCGAGGGGGAGACATGGCATATCTCGTCGAGCTGCCGGTCGGTGCGGCGGACGGCCGGTCGGACATCGTGAAGGTCGAGATCGAGCAGGCCGCGGAGGGCCTGGTGCAGGTCGCCCGGCCGGGGCAGGTGGTGGCCCGTGCCACCCGGTCCCTGGGCGAGCTGCTGGCCGGGGTGCGGCCGGTGGCGCAGGACTTCGTCGACGGGTTCCGGGGCATGGTCCACGCGCCGGACGAGATCGGCATCGAGTTCGGACTGTCGTTGTCCGCCGAGGCGGACGTGATCATCTCCAGTACCTCGGCCCAGGCCAACTTCAAGGTCTCGCTGACCTGGCACCGGTCCCCGGTCGACGAACCGGGCGGGGGTGTCGAGCCGGCGGCGGAGCCCGCGTCGTGACCGGGCCGGGCCCCGGGCCGGGCACCGGCCCCGTCGGAGGAACGGGACCGGGAACGGGACCGGTGCCGGGCACGGGACCGGGAAAGCGAACGGGACCGGGGAGCGGGGCGAAGGCGCTGGACGCGGCGGTGCTGCGGGTGCACGACGCGCTGGCCCGACCGGTCGGTGCGGGCTTCCTGGTCACCCCCGAGCTGGCGCTCACCTGCGCGCACGTGGTCTCGGCGGCGCTCGCCGGTCAGGGCGTGGAGGCGGGTGTCGGATCCTGGGTCTTCGTGGACCTGCCGCTGCTGCCCAGGTCACCGGCGAGGCCCGCGCCGGACGGGTCGCCCAGGTCGGACGGCCCGCCCGGGTCGCCCGGCCCGGACGGTTCCCCCGGCCCGGAGGGCCCCGACGGGCCCGCCGTGGCGGGAGCGATGGCGGTCGTCGTGCACTGGGTGCCGCGCGCCTCGGACGGCAGCGGGGACGTCGCACTGCTGCGCCTGGCCGCCCCGTTGGCCGGCGCCCGTCCGGTCCGGCCGGTGGAGACCAGGTCCGAGGACGTCTGGGGCAACCCGGTGCGGGTGTTCGGGTTCCCGGTCGGCCGGTCGGACGGGGTCTGGCACTCGGGCGTGCTGCGGGACCGGCAGGGCGGCGGGTTGATGCAGGTCGACCTCGCCGCGGGCGGCTACCGGGTCTCCGGAGGGTTCAGCGGGAGCCCGGTGTGGGACGACCGGCTCGGCGGAGTGGTCGGCATGGTGGTGGTGGCCGAGGCGGGGGACCCTGCGGCGAGCTACCTGATCCCCACCGACGGCCTGATCGCGGCCTGGCCGGAACTGCGGGCCGTCGCGCTGGCGCCGTCGCCGTTCCGCAGCCTGACCTCGTTCAGGGAGTCGGACGCGCACGTGTTCCACGGCCGGCGGGCCGAGAGCGAGGAGGTGGCCCTCCTGTCGGCCCGCGAGCGCTGGGTCACCGTGGTCGGCCCGTCCGGCTCCGGGAAGTCGTCGCTGGCCATGGCCGGCGTGGTGCCCCGTCGTCGTGCCGCCGGCGCGCTGGCGGTGATCCTGCGGCCGGACTCCGGCAGCACCCCGCTGACGGCGCTCGCCGCCGCGCTGCTGCCGCTGCTGGAGCCGGAGCTGTCGGAGACGGAGCGCCTGCTGCGGATCCCCGACCTGGCCGCCGTGCTGGCCCGGCCCCAGGGCATCGCCGATCTCGCGCCCCGGCTCCTGGAACGGCACGGTGCCCGCCAACTGCTGCTGGTGCTCGACCAGTTCGAGGAACTCCTGGCGTTCGACCGGGCCGCCGTCGACGACCTGGCCGCAGCGCTGTTCACCGACGCCCTGCCGGGCACCGTCCGGATCCTGACGACCCTGCGGGCCGACTTCCTGGAGGCGGCCCTCGCCCATCCGCGGCTCGGCCCGGTGATCAGCCGGCAGGTCTACGCACTGGGGCCGATGAGCCGCGAGCAGCTCTCCGAGGTCGTCACCGCTCCGGTCGAGGCCGTCCCGGGGGTCCGCTACGCGCCGAACCTGGCCGAGCGCCTGCTCGACGACACCGGAGCCGAGCCGGGCGCCCTGCCGCTGCTGGGCTTCACCCTGGACCTGCTCTGGCGCGACCAGAGCGCCGGACTGCTGACCCACGAGGCGTACGAGGGGCTCGGCGGGGTGAAGGGCGCCCTGGGCGGCTACGCCGCCGGCGTCCTCCGGCGGGAGGTGCCCCCGGCGGACGAGCAGGTGGCCCGCCGCCTGTTCACCCAGCTCGTCCGGGTGCCGATGGGCGCCGTGTCGGCCACCCGGCGGACCGCGCTTCGCACCGACCTCGGCGAGGACGAGTGGCGCATCGCCCAGGCCCTCGCCGCCGACCGCCTGCTGGTCACCGGCCGCAGCGCCGAGGGCGTCGAGACGGTGGAACTCGCGCACGAGGCGTTGATCAACGCCTGGGACAAGCTCCGGGGCTGGGTCGAGGAGGACCGGGCCTTCCTCGCCTGGCGGGAGGTCCTGCGGCACGACCGGGACCGCTGGGAGCGCAGCGGGCGGCCCCGCGACCTGCTGCCGACCACGACGGCACTGGCGGGCGCCCAGCCGTGGCTGCGCGGCCGGCCCGGGTACCTGAACGAGGCCGAACGGGACTACCTGGAACGCGGGCGGGTCCACCGGCGGTCGCGCAAACGGCGGTGGCGGTGGACGGCCGCGCTGCTGTGCGTCCTGCTGGTGGCCGCCACGGCCGGGGGAGTGCTGGCCGAGCGGCAGTCGGACGCCGCCGCCCGGCAGGCCGCGATCGTCCATTCCAAGGGCCTGGCAGCACGCGCGCAGACGCTCGGCAGCACCGATCCCGGGCTGGCCGCCCAGCTCGCGGTCGCCGCCTACCGCGCCTCCCCCACGCCGGAGGCCTCCGCCCAGCTGTTCGACCTGAGCGGCAGCCTGCTGAACAGTGTCGTCGGCGAGGCCGGCGGCCCGGTCCTCATCCTGGCGACCGCCCTGCACGGGACGCTGGCCGCCGCGCTGAACGAGGACGGAGCGGTGCGGATCTGGGACCTCGCCGATCCGTCCGCCCCGGCCCTCCGGTCGACCGTCGACACCGGCATGGTGGGCATCGCCCTCACCCCGGACGGGTCCCACCTGGCGGGCGGCTGCGGCGGCGAGGGCCTGTGCCTGTGGAGCCTCACCGACCTCGGCAAGCCCGTGATCGTGGCCCGGCTGCCCAGGCTGTTCGACCCGTCGGACCAGCGGGTGACCGTCCCGGCCATGGCCACCAGCGCGGACGGCACTCTGCTGGCGGCGGCCGGCGGGAACGGCGACACCCTGCTCTGGTCGATCGCCGACCGCTCCGCCCCCAAGGGGCTCACCCGGCTGCGCAATCCCACCGAGGAGGGGACGACCGCCCTCGCGGCCGTCGCCTTCGCACCGCGGGGCAACCTGCTCGCCTCCACCGTCCAGGGCGGCAGGACCCAGGTCTGGGGCCTCGCGGACCCGGCGGCCCCGGCCGGCCTCTCCGCCCTGGAGACCGGGTACAAGTCGATCGCGTTCAGCCCCGACGGCACCCTGCTGGCCGCCGGCAGCCAGCGGGAGGTCGGTCTCTGGCGAGTAACGGATCCGAGCGCTCCCGATCCGATCAGGGTCGGCATGGACGGCTCCGCGAACGTCAGCGGGGTGGCCTTCGGCCGGGACAGCGACCTCCTCGCCTACGGCGGGACGGACGTCAAGGATCCCAAGGGGGACCTCTGCTTCGCCTCCCTGTCCCCGCAGGACAGGGACCTGGGTTCCACGAAGTCGAGTTGCACCAAGACCGCCTTCGGCGTCTACGCCATGGCCACCGGCGGGGCGGGCGGGCTGCTGACCGCCGGCGCCGACGGTGTGGTGCGCCGGTGGCGTTCACCGGGGCGGCAGGTCGACCAGGCCCGGCAGCCCGGCGGCCCCGACTCCTGGTCGTTCAGTCCGGACGGACACCTGATGGCCGCGCCCCAGCAGCCCCCCATGCAGATGCCGCCCCTGCAGACGCAGTCCGTCGGGATCTGGGACATCTCCGACTCAGAGGGCCCCGCCCTCGTCGCGACCCTGCCGGTCTCGGCGCGGGGCACCGCGTTCATCCGTGAGCGCGGACTGTTGACCATCGGGTGGGAGGGCGAGGTCCAGCTCTGGAACGTGAGCGATCCGCACCATCCGGTCAAGGCCGGCTCCCTGGGCACCGCCGAGTTCCCCGCTACCTCCTTGGGAATGATCCTGACGGTCGGAGTCACCTGGTCCGCCCCGGGCGCCGTCATGGCGGTGATCGGCGGCGGGGCCCTCCACCTGTGGCGGGTCGGCGACGCGCTCGACGCGGTGGAGGTCGGTTCGATCCCCGCCCCCGACTCCGGGGGCTACGACGCCGGCGTCCTGGACCACGGACGCACGGCCTACCTGGCGAGCAAGAGCGGGTTCGAATGGTGGGACATCGGCGACCCGGCGAAGCCGAGGCGCGCCGGCTCCTCGACGATCAAGCCGCCGGACGCCGCGGGCGACTCCGGCGACGGGTGGAACATGGGCTCCGCGGTGTCCCGGGGCACCGCGGCCGGGGCGGTCATGGCCGTCACGAGCACCCCGGACCTCACCTGCAAGTGCTCCTCCCTGGAACTGTTCCGGTTCACCGGGGGAGGCGAACCGGCCTCACGGGTCACCCTGCCCGGGGCCTTCGGCAACGCGCTCGGCCTGAGCAGGGACAACCGGTTGCTCGCCGCGGCCGGTAACAGCGGCAGCACGGTCACCCTCTGGGACATCACCGATCCGCAGCACCCCCGACCCCGGACCTCCGTCCAGACACTGCAGGACGTCGAGGGCATCGAGTTCGCCGAGAACGGCGAGCTCATGACCGTCTGGAACAGCACGGCCCTCGAACTCTGGGACGTCCGAGACCCCACCGCTCCCGTCCTGACGGCTCCCGTCGCCAACCCGAGCGGCGGATCGATCCGTGCGGTCGCGCTGGTGGCGGCCGGCCCGACACTCCTGGTCGCCTCCAACCAACGCGTCTCGCTGCTCGACACCGACCCCGCCGAACTCGCCGCCCGGCTCTGCTCCTACAGCACGGGCGCCATCAGCCGCTCGCAGTGGGAGAAGTACGTGCCCGAAGTCTCCTACCGGGACCCGTGCTCCAGTCGCTAGTCGCCGGGGCCTGATTCGGCGGTTGCTGTTCGGCGGGGATGCCGCGGAGGAGGAAGGGGAGGTGGGCGCCGCGGGTGAGGGCGTCGAGGGCGTGGGTGGCGCGGTGGTGCTGGTCGGGGCCCATGGTGTCGGCGAGGTGGTCGGTGTGGATGACGTGGAGGCCGCTGATGTGGTGCCGGGGGGCGGTGGTGGGTGGTGGTGGCTTGTTGGGCGCGGGTGAGGCGGCCGCCCCAGTAGACGAAGTCGATGGCTTCGGGGAGGAGTCGGGCGTCGGTGTAGTCGGTGGCGAGGATGCTGCGCAGGGGGAGGACGAGGCCGGTTTCGGTCTCGGCCGCATCCCGGTCGGGGTGAAACCCCAGGTTCTTGGGGTACCGGGGGCCTTGGCGGCGTCCAAGACTGTGGCTATGGACACCATCGAGCAGACCCGAATCACCGACAACCGGGAGATCGTGCGTGCCTTCATCGACGCACTGTTCACCCAGGGCGACCTCGCGGCGGTCGACGAGTACCTCGCCGAGGACTTCCTCAACCACGACCCGCCGGTCGGGACCGACACCAGCCGTGAGGGCATGCGCGCGGCCGCCGTGCTGTTCCGCGGCGCGTTCCCCGACTGGCACGCCATGCCCGACTTCCTCGTCGCCGAGGGTGACATGGTCGTGGAGCACTTCAGCGCCAGTGGCACCCAGCGCGGCGAGATCTTCGGCGCGCCGCCCACCGGCCGTACCGTCACGCTGCGGGGGATCAACATCTTCCGGCTCCGGGAGGGCCGCATCGTCGAGCGCTGGGGCCGGCTCGACGAGCTGGGGCTGCTGCGCCAGCTCGGGCTCGTCCCGGGCCCGGGGTAGTCGGGCGGCGTACGCTGATGTACGTGGTGGCAGGCGCGGTCGTGGAACGCCGACTCGCCGACATCGAGCGACGGTGCCGCAGCGGGCTGGACACCGCCGCGCTGGGCTCGGAGATCGTCGGCCGTCTGCGCCGGGTGGTGCCGGCGGAGGCGGCCTTCTCCGCGACCGTCGATCCGGTGACGCTGCTGTTCACCTCGGCGACCGCCGAGGACCCGCTCGGCCCCGCGACGGCGCTGTTCCTCGACAACGAGTTCGGGCAGGCGGACGTCAACAAGTTCGCGGGCCTCGCCGGGGCGGCGGATCCGGTCGGGTCGCTGGACCGGGCTACCGAGGGCAGCCGGACGGACAGCGCCCGCTACCGGGAGATCATGGCCCCGCTGGGGCTCGGCGACGAACTGCGCGCCGCGCTGGTCACCGGGCACCGCTGCTGGGGAGTGCTCTGCCTGCACCGGGAGGCCTCCTCCCCGGGCTTCACCGACGAGGAGATCGCCCTGGTCCGACGCGTCGCGCCGGTTCTGGCGGCCGGTCTGCGCACGGCGGTGACCGCGCTACCGCCTCCGAACGCCACCACCGGCCCGGACGGGGTGGGTCTCATCCTGCTCGACTCCGCGCTCAGGACGGTGTCCATGAGCCCCGAGGCCGAGCAGTGGCTGACCGACTTCCCCGACGGCGACCGGCAGGACGCGGGTCTGCTCCCGGTCAGCGTGCTCGCGGCCGCCGCCGGGCCGGTGCCCTCGACCGTCCGCGTCCGAGGGCGTTCCGGCCGGTGGCTCGCCCTGCACACCAGTCGCCTGGGCGCGCAGATCGGCGTGGTGGTGGAACCGGCCCGACCGGCGGAACTCGGCGCGGTCCTGCTCAGCGCCCACGGACTCACCGACGCCCAGACCCGGGTCGCCGCCCTGGTCATCCGGGGGCGGTCCACCCGCCAGCTGGTCGACGAACTCCACATCTCCGCCAACACCGTGCAGGAGCACCTGACCGCCGTCTTCGACAAGTTCGGTGTGCGCAGTCGCCGCGAGCTGGTGGCCGTGGTGCTGGCGGACCTGTCCGGCTTCGCCTAACGGCCGGTCCTCGTGGCGGCTGACGGCTTCGTCGGGGCCGAACTGCGGTGGACCGCCTCAAGGAGCCGGCGCAGTGCCGGGGGAGGCGGGCCGCTGCGGACCGCGAGTGACGTGGTGACGGTGAGGCCCGCGAGTGGGCGGTAGGCGATCCGGGGGACCGGGGGCAGGCCGGACACCCGGTAGAGGACCGTCCACGAGGGCGCGTCGTCGGCGATCTCGGTGAGCGTCTCGCGCAGCGTGGTGAACGGCGGCCCGGTGACCGGTGTGCCGAGGTCGGCCGCCTGCCAGGCGGCGGTGATCAGGTCGTGGAAGGGCGGGTTCCGCGCGCGCGGGGCCAGGCGCAGCGGCAGGTCGCGCAGGTCGGCCGGGCGGAGCGGATCGAGCGCGGCCGCCGGGTGGTCGGCCGGCAGGGCGGCGTACAGCGGGTCGCTCCAGAGCGGGAGCAGCTCCAGCCCGGGGACGGCGGCCGGGCCGCGTACGAAGGCGGCGTCCAGCGTGCCCGAGCGGACTTGGGCGAGCCGTTCCGGCGGGGCGGCCCGGGTGAGCCGGACGCGGAGCTGCGGCGCGAGGTCCGACAGCGCGGACAGGACGTCGTAGAGCCGGTCGCCGGGCCCGTGGACGGCGCCGAGCCGGAGTACGCCCTCGGCCCCGGCGGCGATCTCGGCCGCCACCCGGCGGGTGCGGTCGGCCGCCGCGAGGACGGCGCGGGCCTCCGGCAGCAGGCGCTCACCGGCGGCGGTCGGCCGGACGCGCCGGGTCGAACGGTCGAAGAGGATCACCCCCAGCTCGCGCTCCAGCCGCATGACCTGCTGGCTGACGGCCGACTGCACGATGCCCAGCCGATCGGCGGCGCGCCCGAACCCGCCCTCGTCGGCCACCGCCACCGCGTAGGCCAGTTGCCGGAGTTCCATGCTCCCCGTCCGTCGTCGTCCGCCGCGTCCCCGACCGATCACGATCACTGATCGGTGTCATCGCCAACTGCTCCTGGTTCACCCGCTATTCCCGCGTTCGAATGGATCCGATCAGTCGCTTACCCACGAAGGACGTACCGATGCCGACCCCGTACTCCACCACCTCCGAACCGATCCGCGAGCCGCTGCTCGTCCGGGCGGCCGACGCCGAGCGCGTCGCCCTGGCCGCGCGCAGCGCCTTCCACCTGCTGGCCGACGGCGGCGACGGTGGTGCCGACGCGCCGGGCGGCGGTGCGTTCGGCGTCAACCGCCTCGTCCTGGCGGAGGGGGCGGACGGCGCCCGGCCGCACTACCACGCGCGGTCCTCCGAGCTGTTCTACGTGCTCGGCGGCGTCGCGGAGTTCCTGCTGGGTGACCGGTCCAGGATCGCCGCCGTGGGCGACCTCGTCGTCGTCCCACCCGGGCTGCCGCACGCGTTCGGCGCGGCGCCCGGCCGGACGGCCGCCCTGCTCGTGGTGATGGCACCCGCGGTGGAGCGCTTCGGATACTTCCGCCATCTCGGCCGGGTCGCCGCCGGGCTGGACACCTTCGACCGGCTCCTCCCCGAACAGGACCGCTACGACGTGCACTTCACGGATCCCGCGCTCTGGCAGCGGGCCCGGTCCCGCGCCTGAACCGGACACCTGGGCCGGCGTGTGGTCCCGGCGGTGTGGTCCCGGCCGCTGTCAGCGCGGCGTGAGAGGCTCGCCGCATGGCGATCACGGTCGAAGAGGTGCGCACCCTGGCCCGGTCCCTGCCGCGTACCGAGGAGGCGCTGGTCAGGGACCGGGTCAAGTTCCGGGTCCGGGGGATCGTCTACCTGGCGTTCTCGCGGGACGAGACGGTCATGGGCTTCGCCTTCCCCAAGGAGGAGCGGGCGGCCCTGGTCGCGGCCGAGCCGCAGAAGTTCCTGATGCCGGAGCCGGCGGACGAGCGGTTCAACTGGGCGCAGGTCCGCACGGACGCCGTCGACGCGGCCGAGATGCGTGAACTGGTCGTCGAGGCCTGGCGGATGGTCGTCCCGAAGAAGGTCGCGGCCGAGTACCTGGGGGCGAGCGGCGCGTCGTAGCGCTCAGGCCCGTGCCGCGGACCGAAGGGTCCAGAGCCAGTGGCCGGAGGCGCCGGTGGCCGGCAGGCCGGGCCCGCCCTGCCCGTTTCCCAGGGGTCGCCTCCACCGCGGCCCGCCACTCCTCGATCGCCTACCCGGCCCGAAGAGGAAACCGCCGGGCGGGGTGCTATCCCGGGATGAAGCCGTCGTCGGAGAGCATCGCCCTCACTTCGTCGATCGAGGCGTCGGAAGCGGGCAGGATCAGCTCCGACGGCTCCAGGGCATCGTCCGGCAACGGTGTGCCAAGCCTTCGTACAGCGTCCAGCAGTTCGCCGAGCGCGCGCCGGAATCCCTCGTCGTCCCCGCTCTCGATCTCGTTGAGAAGCTCATCGTCCAGCCGGTTCAGCTCGGTGAAGACGCTGTCCGCCAGCTTCACCTGGCCCTCGCCCTGGATCCTCGCGATCATCGGTGTCTCCCATGTCTCCGTCGATCTGTCAGGCGCTCGCTCGTCGGCACCTGATCGCAGTTGCAGGTCCACAGTGCGGCGATGCGCGGGGCGCGGCCCGGCAACGCACCGGTGCGGGTGGCGCTCCCGTGGCAACGAGTTCGTCGAGGTCGGCGACCCCAGCGGGCCGGTCCAGGGCACCCGGCCGCGGACCGTCCCGCCCCGACTGCCGCAGCGTGTCGTGCCGGCCCCTGGTCGGGCCCGCCCGCGTGCCGGCCGCTTCTCCGTACGTGGCCGGCGGCGTGGGCCGGGTCAGGGAAGGAGCCGGGCGTGGTGGACGGCGGGGGAGCCGGGGCCGGGGGCGAGTGGGCCCGGCACCGGAGGGCCGGTGACGCTCTTGGTGTCATCGTCGTCGTCCGTGAACGTCGACGTGATCGAGCCCGCGGCCGAGGAGAGCACGCCGATCACGAGGAACGCCACCAGCAGGCCGCGCCCGCCGCTGCTCAGCACCAGGGGGTGGGTCCCCGACACCGGCCCGCTCGGCGCGGTGGTCGGCTCGTCGCCGAACAGCCGCTTCGGATAGGCGGAGGTGAGCATCAGCAGATACGCCAGGTACCGCATCCGGTAGCGCAGGATCGCCGCGGTGGCCTCGAACAGGGCCTGCGGCATCCGGCCCAGGATCAGGACCACCAGCCAGCTGATGAAGGCGACCGTCCACCAGCCGCTGTACAGCACGGCCTGGATGATCATCGCGGGGATGGCCAGGATGATCCGGAAGAACACCGCGAGCCGGTTGAGCTCACCGGGCCGCAGTTCGACCTGTACCGGGTAGCCCGGGGTCCGGAACGCGAAGGGCGGGTAGCGGTCGTGGGTGAGCAGCAGGTACGCGTTCACCCGGGTCTCGTAGGGGACGTACCCCGACAGGTAGTCGGCGGCGAAGCCCGGTAGCCGGCCGAGGAACAGCGCACCGAACCAGCCGATCACGGTGACGAAGAACGCCACCACCGACAGCGCCCAGACCACGATGAACTGCGGGATCAGCAACAGGATCCGCACCAGCACGGTGAGCCGGTTCTGCGGGCCCGGCGGGGACATGTCCAGCACCGGCAGCCACTCGCTGTCCGAGGGAGCGGGCGCGGGGGGAGCCTGCCACATCCGGGCCTCCAGGTCTCGACACCAGGCACGGCGGTACACCGCCGTGTGCTCCGAAGATCGCAGCCGCCCGGCGCCTTCGCGCGCTGCGCTGGGCCGCCCGGGCGACCGCCGCGCGGCGCGGAACGCTGTCGCCCGGGCCGGCCCGCGCCCTCGAGTGCCCCGCTGGACGCGGCTGATTCGTACACTTCCGCTGATTTGGATGATCGAAATCGCGCTTTGAATGGTCTTCTGTCGATCATGGTCGATCAGTTTCTGGCATCGAGCCTCTCACCCCGGTGTCGAGAGGAATGATCGCAACGGCGGTCGGCCGTGCCGCTGCTGTGTCATGTCTCGGCCATGCAGTGCTCATGTGTGGGGGTGCCCGGTTGCCAGCCATCGACG